>JAAWEX010000016.1 GCA_022794495.1 Lawsonibacter sp.
GGCCTCGCCGGCGAGGCCGGTGCCCTTGGCGGAGCCGATGCCGCTGAGCACGGCCGCCAGGCCGGCGCCCAGAAGGGCCAGGGCCAGGCCGCCGAAGGCCCCGATAAAGGAGCTGGCCGCCCCGCTCTGCTCAACCATTTGGATCATATCTGTTGCAGTGCTCATAATATTTTTCCTCCTCTTATTTAACTACCTCGTAGTATTTGGTATTGAGATCCAGGGGACGGAAGGGTCTTCCGCCGTCCTGATAGAACTTGCCGAAGTACTCCAGGCACTGAAGTCTCAGGTCGTGGACGTAGCAGCCCAGCAGGTTCAGCGCGAAGTTCAGGGTGTTGCCCGCGAAGGAGATGATCAGGAAAATTACGATGTTGCCGGGGATGGCTCCCAGGGTGTTGAACACCTGGGCGATGACCGAGCCGGCCAGCATCAGGGCCATAAGACGGGAGTAGGACAAAATGTCGCCGAAGTAGCCCGTCACGTGGTTGTACAGGGAGCCGAAGATACCGGTGACCTTTCCAAAGCCCTGGTTCTGAATCACAGGTCCGGCCACCACCAGCGCGCCGCCAACGGCCAGCACGATGGGGGTGATCCCCGCGATCATCAGTCCCAGTCCGGCAAAGACAATCCACCAGGTGACCTCCTCAAAGACCGCGTCCAGCACCTGGCCATGTCTCAGCTTGGAAACAAAGCTGACCGCCATGCCGGTGATAATCTGTACAAAACCCAGGCACATGGCCCCCACCAGGATCATCATGGTGTCCTCCAGGGGGGTGAACAGAGCGGGCAGGGCGAAATCTCCGCCGGTGGTCAGCTTGACCACCTGGGTGAGGAAATCGCCGAAGAAGCCTCCTGTCAGCGCGCCCATAATAAACGTGGTGATGCCGCACAGCACCAGCAGGCCGCACAGGTGGCCGAAGGTGCCGCCGGGCTTCTTCTTTTTCAGGATGACCGCCCCGGCCAGCATCATCAGCAGGCCGTAGCCCATGTCCGCCATCATGATCCCGTAGAACAGGATGAAGAAGGGGGCCATCAGGGGGTTGGGGTCCAGTGTCCCGTAGGCGGGCAGGGAGTACATCTCGGTGACCATGTTCAAAGGCTTGGTCAGGAGATTGTTTTTCAGCTTCACCGGCACCTGGGGGTAATCCTCCGGGGCGGGGTCGCTCACCTCGCAGGCGCAGGGATACTTGTCCAGCTCCTGCTTCAGGGCGGGCCACCTGTCCGCCTGAACCCAGCCCTCCAGCAGGAAGGTCTGCCCGGTATCCATCAGGCGGCTCCGGGACTCCTCCCGGCTCATGGTCACGCTGGCCAGGTCAGCCAGCTTCCGCAGGTCGGGGGCCGACCGGCCCATACCGGCCAGCTTCTCCTCGATGGAGGCGGCCTCCTCCCTCAGCGCCTTGGTCTCCCTGTCCAGGCGGCCCAGGTTTTCCGCCGCTGTACCCGTCCAGTCCCGCAGGTTGGCCCGGGACCAGCCCAGGGCCTTCAGAGCCTCCAGCACCCCCTCTGCCTGGCTGGCGTGACACACCAGCATACAGTAGTGGAAATCCCGTTCAGTGTACACCTCGGTGAGCTGGGCCAGCTCGCCGGCGGCCTGGAGTTCTCCCTCCGCCTGGTTCATGGGGACATTGGCGGGCAGAGTGCCCAGCTGGATAGTCACCTGGCCGGTGGAGCCGGTCTCCAGAGGCAGGTCCAGCGCCATCCAGGGACGGAGCACATCCTTCTGGGTTTCCAGCTTGTTCTCCTCCGCCCGGATGGCGGCCAGCCTCCGGTCCAGGTCGTTGATCTCCTGGACCATATCCCGGGCGGCCTGGGCCTGGGTCTCGTCGAAGAGCTCGCCCTCCTGCACCCCCGGCTTGGGGGCCAGAAGGCCCGTCTTGGGCAGGGCCTTGTACCGCTTGAGGACCTCCAGGGCCCGCTCGGCCCCGGTCTTCTCCTCGTTGGCGGCGGCCAGCCCGCCTCCGTCCGGCCGGGCGAGAGAGGCCCACATGGGGTCCTCCGGGTCCGTCTCCGGCTGGACGATCTCCACACAGCCCATGTGCTGGAGCTTGCGGAGCAGCGCTTCCCGGTCCGCCGTCATGGCCACCATGCGCAGGCGTTTCATTTTTTCTATGGCCATTACCGTTCCACAACCCTTCCAACAATGAGCTGTGCGGCCTCCTCAAGCCGCCTCCGGGCATTTCGCTTCAGCGCCTCACAGTCCGCCGCGGCCCGTTCCAGCTCCTCCCGGGTGAGCTGGGCGGCCTTTTCCTCCGCTTGGGACATCAGCTGACGGGCCTGCTCCTGCGCCCGCTGCCGGGCCTGCTCCGCCGTCTGCCTGGCCTCGCGCTGGGCGTCAGCCAGCCTCTGCTTGGCCTGCGCCGCCGCGGTCTCCCGGTCCGCCTTGGCCTTGGCCTCGGCCTGTGTGACCGTCTGGATCGCTTCCAATGCCATGTTTTCACCACCTTTTGCATTTACAAAATGGGGATATTTGCTACCGTACTATTGTAGTAAATATTTCAAAAAAAATCAAGGCTTTTTTCTCGGCGTCTATATGGTCATTTCCATCCGTTTGACTGGTTTTCCCACACCTTTTCCCATTTGTCAAAATACCGCCCGGCCATATCCCAGGCCGGACGGTATTTTTTCATCTCAAATTACGCCGCCGGGAGCACCGCCTGAACAACGGGGCTGCCCTCTGTGCGGACCGCCGCGATGGACACCAGCCGGTCCGCGCCTCCGGTAATTCCCGCCTGCTCCAGCAGGTCCCGGGGGGCGGGCAGCAGCCCATCCTCCGCCACCCATATCCGGTAGGCGTACTGCTCTGCCAGCTGGGGAGTCAGGCCGCTGCTGCTCTCCGCACCGGCCAGGGTGTCTCGCTCCATCCGGAGGGAAATCTTCGTCCCGTAGGGCGCCACCGCCCCCTGGACCTGGATGAGCAGCTCCTCAAGCTGGGCCGTAAACTGGGAAGCGTCGTAGGACTTGCCCCTGGTAATCTTATCCAGGCTGCCCTGGATGGGGAAGCCGAACTGCTCCAGTACAATCTCGTCAAAGCCCAGGGCGGCCAGCTCGCCGCACAGCCCGGCGATGTACGCCTGGTTCTTGTCCTGGGCGGGGCTGAGCCAGCGCAGGCCCAGCTCGTCCTTCCAGTTGCCGTTGCCCCGGCGCAAGGCCAGGGAGTTGTGGTAATAGGGGGCGCTGTCGTCCCGGAAGCAGCACACCCGGGCGATGGTGTATACCTCCCCCTGGTTCCACTGCCTCAGGGCGTCGTTCGCCGCCTGCGTGCTGTTTGCCTTGGACCGGCCCGCCATCGCCTGGCCGGACAGCCAGGCCAGCTTCCCTGACGGCTCCTTCATCTCTAAAATCACCGCTTCCGCCCCCGCCTGAGACAGCTTTTCGGAGGCGGTGCCGTTCAGTACATCGCCCACCGGCAGAGCCATGGCAAAGCCGGCGGACTCCTCCGGCGGCTGGGGCTGGGGCTCTGACTGGCTCCCGGCCGGCCCTATATCAATGCTCAGGCTTCCCGGATCAGGGAGAGAAGCAGAGCCGCCCGGCTCCTCAGCCCGGTATTCTCCCCGAAGGGACTGGAGAAACGGGGGCAGCTCCAGCTTGGGGCCCTCGTCTGTGTACACCAGATAGCGCTGGAGGTAAATCAGTCCCGCCACCGACAGCACAACGATCACCGCCAGGACGATGGCAATCAATCTTAAAATATCTGTCACAGTCCGGCGGCCCCGATATCCGCCTACATCCTTGTTGGAACGGCTCATGACTCTCCTCCCAACCCTCTGAAATCTGGAAAATCCTGGTCAAAGACACCTTACAAGTGATTTATTATATCAAATAATGGGCGGATTTACAACCACTAATCCCCGCCAAGAATCTTAAATTTCTCCAAAGATTCCTTTTATTTCCTGTTAAATCACCATGCCTCCGTCCACCGGCAGCACCTGGCCGGTGATAAAAGAGGCCTGGTCTGAGGCCAGAAAATAGATGGCCTGGGCCACCTCCTCCGGCCGGCCGATGCGGCACAGGGGGGCCTCCTCTCCCAGGGCGGCCAGCTCCTCGGGGGAGAGATGGCCGTTCATGGCCGTGTCGATCACCCCAGGGGCCACGCAGTTCACCCGGATGCCCGACGGCCCCAGCTCCTTGGCCAGGGCCTTGGTCAAGCCGATCACCCCCGCCTTGGCGGCGGAGTAGGGCGCCTCGCAGGAGCCGCCGGTAATCCCCCACATGGAGGACACCGTCACGATGGCCCCCCGCTTCCGGCGCACCAGGCCTGGGACAGCGGTCCGGAGGGTGTAGAACATGCCGTCCAGGTCAACCCCCATCAGCGCCCGCCACTGGTCAACCGCCGTCTCTGTGAACAGATCAGGGACCAGCGCCGTCCCCGCGTTGCAGACCACGGCGTCCAGCGGCCCCAGGGCGGCCTCCGCCTCCCGGACCAGCTGCTCCGCCCCCTCCGGGACGGAGATGTCCGCCTGGATGGGGACGGCCTTCCTTCCCAGCCCGGACAGCTCCGCCGCCAGGGCCAAGGCCTCAGCACGGCTGGCGCGGTAGTTGACCGCCACATCCCAGCCCCTTTGGGCAAACAGCCGGGCCGCGGCCGCGCCGATGCCGCAGGAGGCGCCGGTAATGAGTACGTTTGACATAGGACCGCTCCTTTTCACTCTTCTTTGTCCCGCTGTTTCTCTTTCTCCGCCAGCCGGTGAAAGCCCCGGCTGTAGTCCCAGTTTCCCAGGCCATGCAGCAGAACCGGCCAGACCAGAAACAGGGGGTATATCCAGTCCCCCAGCGGGTCGGGCAGCTCGCTGCTTACCGCCATAAGGATGAACAGGGCCAGCCAGCCCGCATAAAACAGGACGCCCCAGAGACACATTTTATTCCGGTTTTTGGGGCTGACCCGGTAATACTCCTCCGGCAGGCCCTTGGGACCCGTGCGGCCCCAGTACATCGTCTCCTCCCCGATCAGCAGCCTTGGGAGAAATCTGCCTGGGATGAGCAGATAAATCCTGCTGGTGGGCAGGAAGGGAAACCAGCAAGCCACGCTCCGGCCAAACAGCAGGCCGATTCCGCCCCACGCGGCCAGTATCATCGCAAAAATGACGGCGGTCTCCCCCCGCCGGGAAAGCTCAATTTTCGAGAGGAGCTCCATCAAAAAGCGGCGGGGACCGCTGAACGCAAAGATCAGCGCCACCGCTAAAAACGGGACGATGTCCATCATAAAGCCGTACTCGTCCCAAAAGGGCTTGCACTTCTGCTTTATCCTCTCCAGCCAACGCCTCATTGCTGCGCCCCCCTGTTCAGATTCCTGCCGTTATCCCTTGAATTCAGCTTCAACCAGTGCTATAATCAAGCCCACCGCAGATTGATTTTAACATAATTGGAGGGCTCTATGAATAAACTTTATATCCATTCTCTGTTTGCCTCCTATGTCAACGGCGTTCCCTCCGGCGAGCGCATCCCATACACCCGGGGAGATCAGCTGACCCGGGAGCTTGTGGAGCGCCTGACCGCCCAAATTCTGTCGGGACAGGTCAGCTCCATCCAGTTGGAGGACGAGTCCCAGGAGACAAGCCTGGCGGCGGATTTCCGTGACGGCTGGGCCACCGTGTACATTGTGAAGGACTGCGAACACTACTTTGAGCTTGTAAACAGCCAGTGCCCCAACTGCGAGACCCCGCTGAACATCACCGGCGACGGCCCCACGCCTCAAAAGCACGCCACGCAGGACATGCAGTTAATGACCAATATCATCTCCTACTTTGCCGAAACCGGAGAAGTCTATCCGGACTGCATGTGGGAGCACACCATCCACTAAAGCGGCGCGGGGCGGCCTCTGGGGCCGCCCTTTTGTTTTTCCGCTCCGATAGGGGCTGGAAATTATCCAAATACCCCCTGGACCAGTGCCATATAGAGGACAGTGGCCCCGAAGATGGACAGCAGGTCGTTGCCCTTCCACAGGTGGAGGAGCACCGCCGCCAGACCGGCCGTCAGGGGCGGGACCCAGCCGCCCAGGGCGGTGAAGGTGACCCCCTTGAGGCAGTAGACGATGAGCATGGCGATGATGGCCGGGGGCAGTACCCGTCCCAGGTAGAGGACCACCTTGGGAGGATGGTCCCCCCGGTCGAAGAGGAGGAAGGGCAGGGCTCTGGTCAAAAAGGTGACGGCCGCCATAACGGCGATGGAGGCCAGGGTCTGCATGGGACTCAGGGGCATGTTCTCCCCTCCTCTCTCTGATCTGTCTCATCCAGCCGGGACCGAAGCAGGGTCAGGGCGGTGACAATGATGGCCAGCGCGGGGAGGAGCATGTCCTCCGCCCCCACCAGCAGCAGGCTGATCAAAGTGGCCGCACCTCCCAGCAGAGCAGGGAGGTGACTGCCCGCCGCTCTCCACTGCCCCACGGCGATGACCAGAAACAGGGCGGTCATAGCAAAATCCACCCCCGTGGTGTCAAAGCCCAGGGCCGCCCCCAGCACCGCGCCAATAATCGAGCCGGCAATCCAATAGCTGTGGTCCAGCAGGGCCACGGCAAAGAAAAAGTCGTGCTCGTCCACCCCCTCCGGAGCCTTGGCTGAGCTGAGCAGGGCATAGGTTTCGTCGGTGAGGGAAAAGATCATATAAAACTTCCGCGCCCCCATTCCCCGGAACTTCTCCAGCATAGACAGCCCGTAGACCAAATGGCGGAAATTGACCATCAGGGTCAGAAAGGCCGTCTGTGTGAGAGAGGCCCCTGCGGCCAGCAGAGACACCCCCAGATACTGGCCGGAGCCGGCGTAGATAACCAAGCTCATCAGCAGCGCCCAGCCCACACCGTAGCCGATGGACTGGAGCATCAGCCCAAAGGCCATCCCGATGGCCAGATAGCCCATCAGCACCGGCACCGTCACAGAAAACGCGGCGGCAAGGGTCCTTTGATTCATAGCAAAACCCACTCCAACAAAAAATAAATTTCTCTATATTTTACTCGTTTTTTCTTGATTGCGCAACCCCCTTTCCAGCCCCTGCGTTAAGACGGAATAAAGTTTTATCTCCCATCTTGATTTTTTATTTTCTGGTTCTATAATGATACTCACATCACTGTACCTGGAGGACCTCTCCCATGAACAGACTCCTTTTTATCTACAACCCCACCTCCGGCACCGGCCAGGTAAAGCCGGCGCTGGCACCTGTGCTGGATGTGTTCGCCAAGGCGGGCTGGCTGACCACCGCCTACCCCACGCAGTGCAAGGGCGACGCCGCCAGGACCGCGCGGGAGCTGGCGCCCCAGTTTGACCGGGTGATCTGCGCCGGGGGCGACGGAACCCTGAGCGAGGTGGCCGCCGGCCTGATGGATCTGGAGTCCCCGCCGCCCCTGGGCTACATCCCCTTCGGCTCCACCAACGACTGCGCCACCACCATGAAGCTGCCCCGAAAGCCCCGCGAAGCGGCCCTGATCGCCGCCGGCACCGGGGTGCCCACCCCTATCGACATCGGCCTGCTCAACGACACCCCCTTTGTCTATGTGGCCGCCTTCGGCGCTTTTACCAAGGTGGCCTACGACACCCCCCAGGATCTGAAAAACACCTTCGGCCACCTGGCTTACATTTTCGCCGGCATCGCCTCCCTGCCCACCATTGCCCCCTACCACATGGCGGTGGAGTACGACGGCCAGGTCCTGGAGGACGACTTCTATTTCGGCATGGTGAGCAATTCCCAGTCCATCGGGGGAATCAAGCCTCCTAAGGTGGAGCAGGTGGTGCTGGACGACGGCCTGTTCGAGGTCACGCTGGTGAAAAAGCCCCTCAGTTTGGCCGATTTAACCGATGGGCTTCAGGCACTGGTCAGCCTCTCTCCCGCGGACCGTTCCGGCGTTCTGGTCCAATTCCAGGCCCGCAGCCTCACTTTCACCAGTAATCAGCCCATCCCCTGGACAGTGGACGGAGAGTTCGGCGGAAGCCAGCTGGTTAATCGAGTGGAAAACCGGCAGAAAGGTTTGGTTATCATTAAAGCTCCTTTATAGTGTAAACCGCTAATAAAAGAGCTGAGCTTCCCGCTATCCCGCAGCTGCTGGGACACACGATATGTAATCCGCTGGCGGCGGCATCGTGCCGGTTCGGGTCCAGCTGCCGGCACTGAAAAAAATCCTCGTATTCGTAATGAACACGAGGATTTCTCTTATACTCGAACACGATTCGGCGGGCAGACCATTCAGCCCTGGGAATCAGACATACTCGAAATCGTCCGGCCCCTGGAACCAGGACCTGCGGCCCATATGGAGCAGCAGCGCAAGCACCGCCACCACCAGGTAGCCCAGCGCATAGGGCGACAGGGGGTAGAAGCCCAAAGCGGCGCTGTGGATAAAGCCCAAGGCGGCCAGCACATAGCCCACAAAGGCGGTCAGGGCGGCCCGGTCCAGCTTCTTGTCGATGATAAACACGGTCATTGTACCCATCAGGATACCGATCAGGATAGCGCCGGCCTTCGTGGCCGCCACGCCGTTCCACATCACGCCGGCATCAATGAGCATCTGATGCACTTCAGGGGCAAAGTCGTTAATCCCGGAGGGAAGCACCTCAGTCCAATAATCTCCCAGGCCGGCGGCGCCGGTGACCTGGGTGTACAGGTAGTCGGCCACCGAGGGGATCATGGCGATGCCGATGGCGGCGTAGTGCTTCCGGTCGCAGTCCTTAAAGGCCTGGGCCACCATGACCACGGCGCACCACAGGAAGGTAATAGCGCACACGGCGGGGGGCACCAGGGTGCTCAGGAAGGTGAACAGGCCGAAGATGCCGGCGGCCCCCAGCATAACGCCGGAGACAACAGAATAGCCGATGCCGGCGTTCGCCTTTTTCAGGCCCGCGTGACCCAGCCACACAGTATTGGGGATAATTCCACCGAAGAGGGCAGAGATCATGGTGCAGACGCCATCGGCGAACTGGGCCTCCCGCACGTTGTAGGCGTCGCCGGCGGCGTTGGAGGCCTCCACGTTGTCCATGGTCTCGATAAAGTTGTAAATCTCCACGGGGATGACAATCGTGAGGTAGGGAATCACAATCGCAAAGCCGTTAATCATGTACTGGATACTGTTGGCGGGGTTGGGGAAATAGAAGCCCACGCCGCTGAAGTCGAAGGCGGTGCGGCCCAGACACAGGGCGTAGACCACGCCGCCCACAATGGCCACCACCAGGGGCGGAATCTTCTTGGGGAACAGGTAGCCGCCGAAGATGCCCACCATGGCCACAAAGAGCACCGGCAGCCCCACCAGGGGGTCGCCGAAGATGTCGAACAGGCCCTGGGTGGCCATCCAGATGAAGCCAATGCCGGCCACGGTGCCCAGCAGGGCGGCCCGGGGGATGCGCTGCTTCATCCAGGGGCCGATAAATCCGCCGCAGAACTCCACAAAGCCGCCGATGAAGCAGGCCGCCATGGCCGCCGACCAGGCCTGCATGGGATCCTCCACCGCGTAGCTCAGGGGCATGATGACGCCGTAGAGGATGACGAACATGGCCGGGGTGGACACGCCGGAGGGCAGGGCGGTCACGTCGGCCCGCCCCTCCTTCTTGGACAGCTTCCAGCCCATCCAGGCGTAGTAGAAGCAGCCCAGCATCAGGCCAATGGACATGCCGGGGACCACATAGCCGAACACCACCTCGTCCGGCCAGCCCAGCACGCCGGTGAGGGTGGCGATGACGATCAGGTAGTTGACAATGTTGTTGGTCACCGCATAGGAAATGCCGCCGATGTCGCCCCGGCGGAACCAGGGCACAAGGGTACCTTTTGTACTCATACGTTCTCTCTCCCTACATTTGCTAAAATTGATCCTCTCGCCCCATCCCCGCCCAGGGGGCGGGGATGGGAAAGGCCTACTCCGCCTCCACGGGGATAAAGGCGAACTGGGTCACGTCGAACAGGCCCATGTCGGTGAGCTTCAGCTCGGGAATCACCGCCAGGGACATGAAGCACAGGGTCATCACCGGCTCCACGCTGCGGTGGATGCCCAGCTGGGTATATGCCTTCTCGTGGAGGGACTCCAGCTTTTCCGCCACCCACTGGCCGGACTGGTCGCTCATCAGCCCGGCGATGGGCATGGGCATGGAGTCCACCACCTGGCCGTCCTTCACCAGGACGACGCCTCCCCCCTGCTCCTCCAGGCGCTTCACCGCAAAGGCCATCTCCTGGTCGCTCACTCCCACGGCAATCACATTGTGGGAGTCGTGGGCAATGGACAGGGCGATAGCCCCCTCCTTGATGCCGTAGCCTTCCAAAAAGGCGCAGGCCACGTTGCCCGTCTCGTGGTGGCGCTCCACCACGGCCACCTTGACAATATCCGCGTCCTTGGACCAGACAAACTCGCCCTGACCGTCCAGCTTGACGTCGGCCACCCCTTTTTTGGTGACCACGCCGCCGGGCTGAATCTGAATCACGTGGACATGCCCGCTCTTCAGGTGCATCTTCAGCCGTTCCTCAGAGAAGTCCCGGATGTGGACGCTGCTCATCACGCTGTCGATGGGATAGCGCTCCATGGGCAGCAGGTACTCCCCCTTCTCAGCGGCCAGCACCCCCTGGACCCACACCCGGTCCACATGGAACTGCTTCAAGTCGTCCAACAGCACGATATCTGCCCGGTAGCCCGGGGCAATGGCCCCCCGGTCGTAGAGGCGGAAGCACTCGGCGGCGTTGAGGGTGGCCATCCGCAGGGCGGTGGCCGGGTCGATCCCCTCCTCCACGCAGATGCGCAGGTGGTTGTCCAGGTGGCCCTCCTCCAGGATGGTCCTGGGCTGGCGGTCGTCGGAGCACAGCAGGCAGCGCCGGCTGTTCTCCGGGGTGACCCCCTTCACCAGGGTGCGCAGGTCATGACAGGCGGAGCCCTGGCGCAGCAGCACATACATGCCCAGGGCCAGCCGCTCCCGCATGTCCTCCACCGTGGAGCACTCGTGGTCCCCCTGGATGCGGGCGGCGGCGTAGCCGTTCAGCGCCAGGCCGGACAGGCCGGGGGAGTGGCCGTCGATGAGCTTGCCGGTCTCCTTGGCCGCCATCAGCTTGTCCAACACGCCGTCGTCGGCGTTCACCACGCCGGGGAAGTTCATAAACTCGCCCAGGCCCAGGATCTTGTCCCGGCGGATGGGCTCGGCCATATCGGGGGCGTCAATCACCGCGCCGGCGTGTTCAAAGGGGGTGGCGGGGACGCAGGAGGGCAGCATAAACTCCACATCCAGGGCGGTATTCTCCGCCGCCTTCATCATGTAGTCCAGCCCCTTGATGCCGCAGACGTTGACGATCTCGTGGGGGTCGGCGATGATGGTGGTGCCGCCGTGGGGCACCAGCAGCCGGCCCAGCTCCTCCGGCGAGAGGTAGGAGGACTCGATGTGGATATGGCTGTCGATGAAGCCGGGGACGGCGTACCGCCCGCCGGCGTCCACCTCCGCCTCGCCGGAATAGGCCCCCACACCGGCGATCTGGCCGCCGCACAGGGCGATATCCCCCTGGGTAAATTCCCCGGTGAACACGTTGAACACCTGGCAGTTTTTAATAACCGTCTCCGCCGGAATCTGTCCGGAGGCGGTAAGAATCAGTTTTTTTAAAGCTTCCTTGGTCATGGCGTCTTATCCCTCCGTCAGCTTCAGAATGGGGTCGAAGGTGGTCAGGTTCACATAGTCCACCGGGCCCACGTCGGTGATGGCGTAGTCGGGAATGGCGGTGATGGGCAGGAAGAACATATACATCATGGGGTTGGGCAGGTCGGAGCCCAGCGACCGGGCGGCCGCGTCGATGCGGGCCTCCTGGGCAGCCATCTCCGCCGGCTCGCAGTCGCTGACGATGCCGCCCACAGGCAGGGGGAGGAACTCCAAAATTTCCCCGTTGGCCACCACCACCTGGCCGCCTCCCTGTTCAATCAGATAGTTGGCTGCGAGGGACATGTCTCTGGGGTCGGCCCCCATGACCACCAGGTCGTTGTCGTCGGGGGCGGCGGAGGAGGCCATAGCCCCTCTTTTCAGCTTCCAGCCGGAGCAGAAGGCCAGCGACTTGTTGCCGTTGCGGCCGAACCGCTCCAGCACCGACACCAGGGCCACGTCCTGCTCCGGGTCGGGCAGGACCACGCCGTTTTCCACCTTCAGGGTGACGTCCCGGCGCTTGCGGACGAAGGGGCCTTTCACATCCATGGCCAGCACCTCCGCCGTGCCGTTCTGGATGCCAACATGATAGGTGAAGGTGTCGGGGGTGGTGGGGGCGCACTTCAGCGCTCCCTTAAGCACAGGGCTGCGCTCCGGGGCCTTTAAATCGTAGGAGAGGCGCTGGTCCTCCGCCACCATATTGCCGTTGGTCATCACCCGCTCAATGTTGAATTTGTGCAGGTCGTCCACAAAGAGGATATCGGCGATGCGGCCCGGACAGATGGAGCCTACCAGGTGGTCGATGCGGTAGGCCTCGGCGCTGTTGATGGTGGCCATCTGGATGGCGGTCATGGGGTCCACCCCGGCCTCTATGGCCAGGCGGACCACGTTGTCCAGGTGACCCTTGGAGAGAATATCGGTGGCGGTGACGTCGTCGGTGCAGAAGCTGACCCGGCGGGCAAAGGCGGGGTTGACCTCGGTGACGGCCCGGATATTCTCCTTCAGAAAATGGGTGACGCAGGACTCCCGAATGAGCATGTGCATCCCCTTGCGCATCTTCTCCACGACCTCCTCGTGGTCGTAGCTCTCATGGTCCAGGCGGACCCCGGCGCACAGATAGCCGTTCAGGTCGTTGCCCCGGGCCATGGGGGCGCAGCCAAAGACGGGCAGACGGTTGTGGAAGGCCTGGGAGATGGCCCCCAGGGTGTCCTCGTCCTCCTCCCGGATGAACTCCCGCACCGTCTCCCACACGCCGAAGCACTCGGGCCACTGCTGCACCTGGGCGTGGGTCTCCTTGGTGAAGTTGTAGGCCACGGTGGACTGGGGGACGGTGTAGGGGGTTTTGTAGGGCGCGCCCCAGAAAACCTTCAGGGGGCTGGCCTTCACCTCGGCCAGGACCTCCCGCAGGCCCTCCAGGCCGGAGACGGAGATATACTCATCCAGGCCGGAGATCATGCTGGTGGTGCCGTGGGGCACCACCGCCTTGGCGTAGCTGGTGATGCTCAGCTTGCTGCATTCGCTGTGGATGTGGCCGTCGATCATGCCGGGAACCAGATACCGGCCCTGGGCGTCGATGATCTGGGTATCGGGGCCGATATAGGCCTCCACATCTCCCACCGCAGCGATCATGTCGCCGTAAACAGCCACATCCGCGGGGTATATTTCGCTGGACATTACATTGACCAGTTTACCTCCGCGGATGACCTTGTGTGCCGGGAGCCTGCCCCGGCCTGCGCGTATGCGTTCTTTCAGTTCTGGGATGCTTCTCTCCATAACTTCGCCCTCCTTGATAAACTTAAAAGCCAGTGGACCTCAAGACACTCCATATTCTAGGCCTGTCCCTTCCCTTACAGTATAATGCGGGCTTCTTCCCTTGTAAAGCTTTTTTCCGCAATTTGGCCAAAAACTGCGAACAGTGCCGGAAAATCCGGCGCTGTTTGCCAATAATGTAAAAACGCGCTCAAGCCGCATCCGGCTCATATTGCCCGCCGGACGCCCACTTTCCCTCGGAAGAAATTTATGCTATACTGCTCTCAGGGCCGGGTCTCGGCATCTGCGCGTATGCCGCAGGCCCTGCAATAGGGCGACTTTTCCGGGAGGACCGTCTCTGAAACGGTCATCCTCATGCCGTCGAAGTGCAGCATCCGGCCGGTCAGCAGCTCCCCCCGGCCCAGGAGAAATTTGATGGCCTCCAGCGCCTGCATACTGCTGATTACGCCCACGGCCGCGCCGAGCACACCGGTGGCAGCGTTAGTCTCATCCTCAGCGGGAGCATCCCCCATCAGGCAGCGCAGACAGGGCCAGGAGCCGGGCCTCCAGGTCATGATCTGCCCGGAGGACGCCCGCACCCCCGCGTGTACAAAGGGCTTTTGGGCGGCTACACAGGCGTCGTTAACCAGCAGCTTGTTCTCGAACTGATCGGTACAGTCCAGCACAATATCATACTCCAGAACCATTTTCGGAATGTTCTCCGGCGTAACCCGCACGGGGTAGGATACCAGGCGGAGGTCCGGGTTGATATCCCGGAGCGTCTCGGCGGCCGACGCCGTCTTTTGAACCCCCAAGCGGGAGGTGCGGTGGAGAATCTGCCGCTCCAGATTAGACAGCTCCACCCTGTCGTAGTCCGCAATGCCCAGGGTCCCCACGCCGGCGGCGGCCAGATACATCAGCGCGGCAGAGCCCAGCCCGCCGGCGCCAATCACCAGCACGCGGCCTGCGGTCAGCCTTTCCTGCCCGGCGATCCCCACCTCTTCCATGGCGATCTGCCGGGAATAGCGCTTTAACTGCTCCTGTGTATACACCATAATCTCTCCTGAAACTCTATGATAGGCCGCGCTCTGTTTGACAAATAAAGGAGGTAAATCCCATATGACTATCACACAGCTGCGCTACTTTATAGTAGCGGCTCAGACAGAAAACCTGCTGAAGGCGGCGGCGGCGCTGTATATCTCCCAGTCCTCCCTCTCCAAAAACATCGCCTCTCTGGAGAAGGAGCTGGGCGTCGATCTCTTCGACAGAAACGGGAAAAGCCTGCGGCTGAACGAGGCGGGCGGGCAGTTTCTGGCCAGCTGCCAGAAGATGCTGGGCGAGTTTGACAACGTGCTGGAGGGGCTCAAGCGGTCTGAGCAGAAGAACAGCGCGCGGGTCCGCATCGGCGTAGAGGGGGAAATCGGTCCCCTTCTGTCCTGGATGGCGGATTTTCAAGCCCTGCACCCGGAGACGGCCTATGAGATTGACAGCTCCCTCAGCAGGCAGACCCACCCGGATATCAACGAGTACGACGTGATGGTCTACCCCGAGGGGAGACGGTACAGCAAGTTCAGGGGCTACCCCTATTTTGTCGAACAATTTCTGCTCGCCGTCCCGGCAGAGGACATGCTGGCCAGGCAGAAGACCGTCTCCATCCGGGAGCTGGGGGAGCGGGATTATGTGTTTATCCGGCGGGGCGAAGAGGAGATCGAGCACCCCCATAAAATATGCCGGGCGCTGATGGTCGAGCTGCGGTCAGAGCACTTTGTAGACCGGGAGAGCCTGAAGCGGAGCATGATTGCGGAGGGAATCGCCCTCGGCTTTGTCTCCGGAGAAAACGCCCCGCTCTACCTGGCCGACGGGCGGATCAGGCTGCTGCCGCTGATCAGCAGCAGCTTTTCCCGGCAGATGATGATCTGCTTCAAGCGCAAAAAGCACCTCACACCCCTCGCCGAGGCCTTCTGCGCCTATGTCAGCGGCCGCGCCGCCATCCGGCCGGCGGACGCTTAAAAGGACTCTCTGATCCGGCCGGGGCGGCCCAGCTGATAGCCGCCCATCCCCTCCAGCCTGGTCCGGAACTCCTGGCTCTGGAGGATGCTGATCAGCCGCTGCACCGGCTCAGTCTCCCAGGCCGCGTCGGAAATCAGCAGGTCATACTGCTCCGTACAGATGGGGAGAAAGTCCAGGCCGTACAGCTTGGCGGCAGAGTAGATGCCCATGCCCGCGTCCGCCGTCCCCGAGGCGATCTGCACCGCCACAGAGGTGTGGGTGAACTCCTCCCGGTCATAGCCGTAGATATCCGCCGGGGAAATCCCCTCCTTGCTGCACAGGTAGTCGATGAGGATGCGGGTGCCGGAGCCCTTCTGCCGGTTGACATAGCGCAGTCCCGCTCTGGTCAGGTCCCGAATGGAGCTGATCCGCTTCGGGTTCCCCGGCGCGAGCATAAGCCCCTGGGTGCGGCCGACGCACTCCACCAGGCAGACGCCCCCCTGGGGGAAGTAGCGCCGGACAAAGGCGGTGTTATAGCCGCCGCTCTCCTCATCCAGCAGGTGTATCCCCGCCGCGTGGGCCTCCCCCCGCTTGATCGCCATAATCCCCCCCATAGAGCCCACATGGGAGGAGCTCATGGTCAGGGACGGTCCGGCAAAGCGGAGCAGGTCGGCCACCTCGTCCAGCAGAGGGTCGTGGCTGCCGATCACCACCAGGGCCTGGGAGAGCAGGGCGGGGCTCCTCAGCAGGCGGACCGGGACGGCGCTGCCCGCCTTCAGCCCCTCCGTCTCCTGCGGGATCTCCAAAATGCCGTCCGCCTTCATAAAGGAGGAGACCACACCGCTTCCCCGCCCCAGGGGGGAGGCGGTAAGCTTATCCCCCACCTGGCCCAGGCGGACGCGGACAAATTCCTGGTATTTCAGGCCCGACATGACGGTTTTGGTGAGGACCGCCTGCCGAATCTCCGGCTCCTCCTCCGGCTGGTGAAACCACCGGTCCAGCAGGGGCTTTAAAATCTGCTCCAGCACAATAATGCCGGACACAGGGTAACCCGGCACCCCCAGCACGGGCTTGCCCTGGGCAATCCCCAGGATGGCGGGCTTGCCCGGCTTAATGGCGATGCCGTGGACCAGCACCTGACCCAGCTCCCCCACCACCTCGGCGGAGAAATCCTCCCTCCCCGCAGAGGAGCCGGCGTTGAGCAAAACCACGTCGCAGGCCTCCAGCGCCTGAGACACCGCCTCCCGGATCAGGGGCTTCTGGTCCTTCACAATGGGCCAGGTCCTGGGAATTGCCCCCCATTCAGTCAGCATGGCGGAGAAAATGGAGCTGTTGAACTCCAGAATATCGCCGGCCGCAGGGTCGGCAGTGGGAGGGACGATCTCGTCGCCGGTGGGGATAATCCCCACCACGGGGCGCTTCAGCACCTCCACCTCCAGCACCCCCCCGGCAATCATCGCGCCGATGGCGGAGGGCGATATCTTTGTATAGGAGGGGAGGATCATCTCGCCGGCACAGATGTCCTCGCCGATCTGGCGGATGTGCTGCCAGGGGGAAGCGGGGGCATACAGCCGCACAGTTCCGTCTTCCTGGGGGATTACCTCTTCAATCATCACCACTGCGTCGCAGCCCTCGGGCAGGGGGTCGCCGGTGTCCACGGTGACAAACTGGTCTTGCGCGAGGACAACCGGCGTGGTCTCCCCCGCGCCGAAGGTCAGGCCGGCGGCCAAAGCGATGCCATCCATGGCGCAGGCGGGGTAGTGGGGGGCGCAGATTGCAGCGTAGACCGCCTGGGCGGTGACCCGGCCGAAGGACTCTGCGACCGGAATCCGCTCCGCGCCCGCCTGAAACCGCCCGGCCTGGAGGCCCTGAAAATAGGTGTGCCTGGCCTCCGCCAGCGGGATATTGGTCAGATATTGAAAGGACATGGGGTGCCTCCTGTCAGAAATAGTTTTGTCTCAGTCCTCGGAATAGAAGAATACATCCACCTGCGCCCCCTGGGACAGGCCCTCGCAGTCCCTGGAGATCATCAGATAGCCGTCTGAGCCGGCCAGAGAGGAGATCAGGCCGGACTTGGTGCGGACCGGGCGGGCCCACAGCCGCCCCTCCTCCCGGAAGAGCCGGACGGCCAGCAGCTCCGCCCGGCCGTGGTTGGCACTCACCGGCTCGGCCAGCAGGGCAGGGGTGCTTCTCGGCTCCGGCGCTCTGCCGGTCAGGGCGGCGATGGCGGCTCTGACAAAGATCCAGGCAATAAAAAAGGCTGCCGCCGGGTGCCCCGGAAGGCCGAACACGGGGACCTCGCCCACTTTCCCCAGAATGGTGGGCTTGCCCGGCTTGACAGCGATGCCGTGGAAAAGCACCTCCCCCTGGGCCTCTAGGATACGGGCGGTGGCATCCTTCGCCCCCACCGAGCTGCCGCCGGAGATCAGCAGCATATCGCACTCCGCCGTCCCTTTTTTCACCGCCTGCTCCAACAGGGCGGGGTCGTCAGGGACGATGCCGCAGCGCCTGACCTCCGCCCCCGCCTGCCGGCACAGAGCGGCCAGGAGGGGCCCGTTTACATCCCGGACCTGGCCCGCGCCGGGGGGCTCCCCCGCCGGAACCAGCTCATCCCCGGTAGACAGGACGCCCACCAGGGGGGCCTTCCGCACCGGCGCCGCCTCAATTCCCATGGCGGCCAGCGCGCCGACGTCCGACACGGTGAGCTTTCTCCCGGCGGAGAGGACGGTTTTCCCGGGAAATACGTCGTCCCCCTTGTAGATCAGATTCATCCCCGGGGAGGCCGGCTTGCAGATGCCAACGGTGCCGTCTCCGTAGTCCTCGGTATATTCCACCATAACGGCGGCGTCCGCCCCCTGGGGCAGGGCCCCTCCCGTGGGGATGGCCATACAGCTGCCGGGGGCCAGGGGGGCCTCCGGCGGGCGGCCCATCCTGATCTCGCCCGCCACCGGGAGGAGGGCGGGAATCGCGTCTGAGCAGCCAAAGGTGTCCGCCGCCCGGACAGCGTATCCGTCCACCGTGGAACGGTCAAAGCCCGGCACATATTCTTTTGCCAGGATGTCCTCTGCCAACACCCGCCCCACGCAGTCCTCAACGGGGACGGTCTCCGGGGCGGTGAGAGGGTGAAGCTGGCTCCGGATCAGCCCGAGGGCCTCCTCCGGCGTTTTGACAACGAGCATAGACGCTCCTCCACAGTATGAAAGTATGATTTAAATTATAGCACAGCCCCCGCCGGATTTCAAGCTAAGAGGACTGCCGGGCAAAAAACGGAAACTCTTATTCCGAAACAGAATAAGAACTGACGCCATTTCTCTTGGAAGATAGGGCGGGCATTTGATATAATGGTCAAAAAAGGAGGGAAGTATCCTGCTATGAGACATTTAGAAAAAAATGAGTCCTTATGCGTGGGCTGCCATCAGTGCGAAATCGCCTGCGCCAAGGCCTATTACAAGGTAGAGGACCCGGCCTGCGCCTGCATCCATATCGAAGCGGGAGAGGACGGACAAAAAATCCACATCTGCAACCAGTGCGGCAAGTGCGCCGAGGTCTGCAACACCTGCGTGATCCAGCCCAACCCCAAGGGGGTCTACATGCTTCAGAAGAAGGAGTGCGTGGGCTGCCTGATGTGCGTGGGCTTCTGCCCGGAACAGGTGATGGTCCAGAGCGACAAGCACCTGGAGCCCAGCAAATGCACCGCCTGCGGCATCTGCGTGAAAGCGTGCCCCACCGGGGCCATCTACATGGTAGAGGACTAAGGAGGATCAATTATGATACATATTTGCAATGTGCCCCGCTACCAGGCGCCCTCCGCCGAGGAGCTGCGGGAGCTGCGGGAGAAGCATGTGCTGCTCAGCTCCTTCCCCTATGAGAGAAAGCAGCTGAATCGGGGCTACACAGACAAGCTGCTGACGGT
>JAAWEX010000017.1 GCA_022794495.1 Lawsonibacter sp.
GATTACCCTGGCCAAGACCAACACCCTGGCCTCCTACCGTCAGGCCCTGTCCTACATCACCAAGGAGGATGTGGCCAACAAGCTGTTTAAGGAGATCGGGCCCAAGTACGCCGACCGCAACGGCGGCTACACCCGCGTGGTCCGCATCGGACCCCGCCGGGGCGACGCAGCTGAGATGGCTATCATCCAGCTGGTGTAACCGAATGAAAAATCCCGTCCATTGGACGGGATTTTTTGTGTCTAAGAGAGGCTCTCGTGCCTCTGGGCGTGGGCCTTGATTTTTTCAAAGGTCTCGTCGCTCAGGTCGTGCTCCATCTTGCAGGCGTCGGCGGCGGCCGTCTCCTCGCTGACCCCCAGGGCTACCAGAAATTTGGTCAGCAGCTTGTGCCGGTCGTAGATGCGCTGGGCGATCTCTTCCCCTGGCGGCAGGAGCGTGATAAAGCCGTCGGCATCCATCTCGATGTAGCCGTTTTCTCGAAAACGCTTCATGGCTACGCTGACACTGGGCTTGGTCAGCTCAAGCTGGTGGACTATGTCGATGGAGCGCACCGACCCCTGGCGCTCCCGCAGGATTAAGATGGCCTCTAAATAGTCCTCGGCAGATTCGTGAATGTTCATGCGCTACACTTCCTTTACCAGTAAGGTTATCATACACAAATACAAAAAGCAAGATAATTTATTTTCGGGAGCATCCGCCTGCGCATTTTATTCTAACTGATTTTATAATCTGTCCGCAGGAGCGGCCTGTGGCCGTCCCCAGATGAAGATCCGCGATGAGATGCAGCGAAGGACAAAACACCATTGACAGAAGTGGATTTATGTGGTAAAAGTAAAATGGGATAAATTCGGGAATGCTGAAAAGAAGGAGTAAAAGAATTCATGAAGCTTTTGGAATTATTGGGAGTCTTTGGCGGCCTGGCGCTGTTCCTCCACGGAATGCAGATGATGAGCTCTGGCCTTGAGGCCGCCGCCGGCAGCCAGATGAAGAGTATCATGGAGCGGCTTACCGCTAACCGCTTTCTGGGAGTGCTGACCGGCGCGCTGATTACCGCCGCCGTCCAGTCCTCTTCCGCCACCACTGTGATGGTGGTGGGCTTTGTCAACGCCGGAATGATGACCCTGAATCAGGCGGTATGGATTATCATGGGGGCCAACGTGGGTACGACGGTCACCGGATTGATGATCGCCCTGGACGTGGGGGCAATGGCCCCCGTGGTGGCCTTTGCCGGCGTGTTTCTAATGGTGTTTGTGAAAAAGGCGCGGCTTCAGCACATCGGCCAGATCCTGGCCGGCCTGGGCATCCTCTTTATTGGGATGGACACCATGAGCGCGGCCATGGCTCCCCTGCGGGAACTGCCCGCCTTTGTGAATATGATGGCCACCCTGTCTAACCCTCTGCTGGGTATCCTCTTCGGCGCGGCCTTTACCGCCCTGATCCAGTCCTCCTCGGCCTCGGTGGGCATTTTGCAGTCGCTGGCCGCGGGAGGGATCGTCCAGTTTTCCGGGGCGGTCTATGTTCTGTTCGGCCAGAATATCGGCACCTGCATCACCGCCGTGCTGGCCGCGCTGGGCACCAGCCGCAACGCCAAGCGGGCCACCTGTATTCATCTGCTGTTCAATATTATCGGTACAGTGGTCTTTACCATCGCCGTGATGCTGTTTCCCATCATCCCCGCCATTGAGGCCGCTGTGTCCGGCCCCAAGGCGGAGATCGCCGTGATGCATGTGCTCTTTAACCTGGCCACCACCCTGCTCCTCCTGCCCCTGGGGGGCTGGCTGGCCAGACTGGCCACCCTGCTCCTGCCGGAACGGGAGGAGGCCCCGGCGGGAGAGGAGATGCGCCTGGTCTATCTGGTCCCCGTGGCCCCGGGCGGCAAGGACGGCGGCTTGGGTATGTCCGCCATCGTGGAGGACCAGCTCCGGGGTGAGCTGCGACGGATGCTGGAGATGGCCCGGCAGAATGTGGATTCCAGCTTTCGGGCGGTGCTGGACCGGGATACCCGCCCCTTGGAGCGGGTGGAAAAGCGGGAGGAATATATCGACTTTTTGAACCGGGAAATCTCGCGCTATGTCTCCCGGCTGATTTCCATAGAGACCAATGAGCGGGGCTCGAGAGTGGTCAGCGGGTTCTTTACCATCTCGGGCAATATCGAGCGCATCGGCGACCACGCCGATAACCTGGCGGGGTACACCCGGCTGCTGGTGAAGGCGGACATTGCTTTCTCCGACAAGGCGCGGGAGGAGATCCGGCAGATGCACGACGTCTCCCTCCGGGCGGTGTCCGCCCTGTTCTCCAGCGAGGCGGGCACCTCGCCATGGCTGAGCAAGGTGGCAAAGCTGGAGCAGAAAATTGACGACATGACCGACGATTTCCGCCGGGATCAGCTGATGCGGATGCGGGAGGGCGCCTGCTCCGACGAGGCGTGCATCCTCTTCTCTGAGCTGCTTACCGATTTTGAGCGCCTTGGCGACCATGTTCTGAACATCGCCGAGGAGCTGACCAAGGCCCACACGACGCTGTGAAAAAAGAGGGCCCGCTCCGGTGGAGCGGGCCCTCTTCCGTTTTCCGTTTAGTACGCCACGCCCCAGAGAATGGAGTGCTTGGCGGGCCTTCCGCAGCAGACGCATACGTCGGCCACCCGCTCCTGCTCCAGCGGCATACACCGGGAGGTGACCCCGGCCTGTTCCTTCATCTTCAGCTCGCAGTCCAGCTCGCCGCACCACATGGTCTTGGCAAAGCCGCCCTCGGTGTTGATAAACGCCTTGACCTCTTCTAGGGTGAAACAGACCTTGGTGTGGTCCTCCAGATTCTTCCTGGCCTTGGCGTAGAGGCTCTTGTGGACCTCGTCCAGCAGCCACTTCACGTCCTCCTCCAGCTGCGCCAGGGGGACGAAGCTCTTTTCCCCGGTGTCCCGGCGGCAGATGCAGCACTGGTCCTTCTCAATGTCCTTCGGGCCGATCTCTACCCGGAGGGGGACGCCCTTCATCTCGTACTCGGCGGCCTTCCAGCCCATGGACTGGTCGGAGTCGTCCATCCTGGCCCGGATGCCCGCCTCTTTCAGCCGGGCCAGCAGGGCGGAGGCGGCCTCCAGCACGCCCTCCTTGTGCTGGGCCACCGGGATGACCATGACCTGTACGGGTGCGATGCGGGGGGGGAGTACCAGGCCGTTGTTGTCGCCGTGGGTCATGATGATGCCGCCGATTACCCGGGTGGATACGCCCCAGCTGGTCTGGTGGGGGTGGTGGAGCTGGTTGTCCTTGCCGGTGTAGGTGATGTCGAAGGCCTTGGCGAAGCCGTCGCCAAAGTAGTGGCTGGTGCCCGACTGGAGGGCCTTCCGGTCGTGCATCATGCACTCTACGGTGTAGGTCTCCTCGGCGCCGTTGAACTTCTCCTTGTCAGTCTTCCGGCCCCGGACCACCGGCATGGCCAGCACGTTTTCCAGGAAATCGGCATAGATGTTCAGCATCAGCATGGTCTCCCGGCGGGCGTCCTCCTCGTCCAGGTGCATGGTGTGGCCCTCCTGCCACAGGAACTCCCGGTGGCGCAGGAAGGGACGGGAGGTCTTCTCCCAGCGCAGGACGGAATTCCACTGGTTGTACAGCTTGGGCAGGTCCCGGTGGGAGTGGATGATGTTCTTGTAGTGCTCGCAGAAAAGGGTCTCGGAGGTGGGGCGGATGGCGTAGCGCTCCTCCAGCTTCTCGCTGCCCCCCATGGTCACCCAGGCGCACTCGGGGGCGAAGCCCGCTACGTGGTCCTTCTCCTTTTGCAGCAGGCTTTCGGGGATGAGGAGGGGCATGGATACGTTCTCGTGGCCCGTTTCCTTGAACTTCTGGTCCAGCTCCCGCTGGATGTTCTCCCAGATGGCGTAGCCGTAGGGGCGGTAGATGAACATGCCCTTGATGGAGGAGTAGTCGATGAGCTCTGCCTTGGTGCAAACGTCGGTGTACCACTGGGCAAAGTCGGTCTCCATATCGGTGATCTGCTCCACCTGTTTCTTGTTTTCCTTGGCCATATCGTCTTCAGTCCTTTTTGTTAGAATGAATGTGTGGTCCCTCTATTTTATTAACTTGCCGGGAGAAAGTCAAGCAAAAAGATGTTCCCGCCTGGAAATGGCGGGAACAGAGCTTAATCGGCGTAGTAGCCGTTGTAGTCGATCATGACCTCGTCCACCTTCTGGATGCCGGTTTCTACCAGGGTGTAGTAGCCGTCGTCGTCGGGCTTGAGCTGGAGCATAATGATCTGGTCCTCGCCGTAGGTGAGCTGAGGCAGGGCCTGCTCCAGCAGGTCCAGGGCCAGCATACCGTAGACGGCGTCCGCCGCCTCCACCTCCTCGTCGGTCACGGCCTCGGCATAGCCCGACTGCTCCAAGGCGTCGAAGAGGTCCTCGTCGGTAATCAGGTTGAGCACCTCGATGGGGGAGACGGTCACCTCCACCACAAAGTCGCCGTCCTTGGTCTTGCTGCCGGTGCCCACCGTGTATTTGGACTTGGAGTAGATTTTCTCAATCAGCTCCTTCGCCCGCTGGGTCATCTCGTCGGTGGGGTACTCTACCTGGAAGAAGTCCTCAAGGAGAATCTCCGCCTCCCAGGTGATGTTGTTCTGATGCATCTCATCAATGTCGTCCTCGGTCATGTCCTCCACCAGGTCGATGTACTCCTTGGTATGAGTGCCCAGATAGGCGGCGTCCAGGTGGCCCTTGACATAGACCTCGGCGTCCTTTTCGGTGATTCCGCCGCCGCAGGCGGTCAGAGTGACGAGCAGACAGGCGGCCACCGCGCCGGCGGCCAGTCTCTTCCAGCTTATGTTGCGCATTCTAATCCTTCTCCTTTTAAAACGGTATGTCCACTGCGATGGCGCAGAAGACTGTATAAAACTATACACCATTTGAAGAAAAAGTCAAGCTTGCTCTGAGGGGGCTGGTGTGTTAAACTAGAAAAAGAAAATTCCAGGCAGCGGGGAGGAACAGTTATGGACAGTGAGGCGCGCCGGAGGGCGCTGTCGGAACGGCTGAAGGAGGCCGAGGGGCCGTTGAGCGCCGCCGCTTTGGCCAAGGAGCTGTCGGTGAGCCGGCAGATCATTGTGGGGGATGTGGCCCTGCTTCGGGCCGGAGGACTGGACATCACCGCCACGCCCAGGGGCTACCTGCTGCCTCAGAGCCGCGCCGGCGTTACCTGCACCCTGGCCTGCCGCCACCGGGGGGACCAAATGGAGGAGGAGCTCAACGCCATGGTGGACCAGGGCTGCACCGTGCTGGATGTGATTGTGGAGCACCCCATCTACGGCCAGCTCACCGGGCCGCTGCGGCTGTCCAGCCGGTATGAGGTGGCCCAGTTCGTGGCCCGGTGCAGAGAGGAGGAGGCCGCTCCCCTCTCTCAGCTTACTGAGGGGGTCCACCTGCACACCCTGCTCTGCCCTGACCAGGGGGCCGCCGACAGAGTGCGGACGGCGCTGGAGAAGCTGGATTTTTTATACCGCTGACCCGTCTTATGACAGGGAGGCGGAAATTAACAATGAGGAGGAGTCAGCGATGACTTATCAAGAGGTTTTAGAGGCCGCGCGGGGCTGCGTGGGGCCGTATTGCAGGGCCTGCCCGGTGTGCGACGGCAGAGCCTGTAAAAACACCATGCCGGGGCCGGGAGCCAAGGGCTCCGGCACTGTGGCCCGGCGCAACTACGACGCCTGGCAGGACGTCTGCCTGAATATGGACACCATCTGCGAAAACGGCCCGGTGGACACCCGGTTTACCCTCTTCGGCCAGACCTATGACCTGCCCGTCTTCGCCGGGCCTGTGGGGGCGGTAAAGCTCCACTACGGCGATAAATTTACCGATTTGGAGTACAACGATTTGCTGGTTCCCGCCTGCGTCCAGGCCGGGATCGCCGCCTTTACCGGCGACGGCACCGACCCGGCCGTCTTTACCGCCGCCGCCCAGGCTATCGGCCGGAACGGCGGGAAGGGCATTCCCACCGTGAAGCCCTGGGACCGGGAGACCCTGTTCGGCAAGCTGGACCAGGCCAAGGCCTCCGGCGCCCAGATGTTCGCCATGGACATCGACGCCGCCGGCCTGCCCTTCCTCAAGGGGCTCAATCCCCCTGCCGGCTCTAAGACGGTGGCCGAGCTGCGGGAGGTTATCGAGTATGCCGGGGTGCCCTTCATCCTGAAGGGGATTATGACCGTCAAGGGGGCCAGAAAGGCCCTGGAGGCCGGGGCCGCCGGGATTGTGGTGTCCAACCACGGGGGCCGGGTTCAGGACGGCGTCCCCGCCACCGCCGAGGTCCTCCCCGCCATCGCAGAGGCGGTCAAGGGGCAGATGGTGGTGATGGTGGACGGCGGCATCCGCTCCGGCGTGGATGTGTGCAAGGCCCTGGCCCTGGGGGCGGACGCCTGTATTTTGGCCCGGCCCTATGTTACCGCCCTCTACGGCGGAGGGGCGGAGGGCGTTAAGGTCCTGACGGAGAAGCTCAGGGCCGAGCTGGCCGACACCATGGCCATGTGCGGCGTCCATACCCTGGGGGAGATTTCCCGGGACATGATTTTTTAAGAAAAGGCGGGGCGAGCCCCCGCCTTTTCTTTTTGCGTGCAGCAATTTGGCCCGCTCATGCGTCTATATAGATGGAAGGAGGTGGCCCCCATGTCCCAGAAATCCAACCGGCCGGTGGATTGGGAGAAGCTAGTCACAGACAATGAAAATCGCCTGTACCGGGCGGCGCTGGCGATCCTGGGCCACCCCCAGGAGGCGGAGGACGCCGTTCAGGACGCCTTTGTCCGGTATCTGGAAAAGGCTCCAGACGATTTGGCGAATCCCTCCGCCTGGCTGACGCGGGTGCTGGTCAACGGCTGCAAAAGCCGCCTGCGCCTGGCCTGGAGGCGGGTGGGCCCCCTGCCCGAGACCCTGGCCGCCCCCGGCCCAGAGGAGCTGGAAGAGCTGGAGGAGCTGTTTGCCCTCCCGCCGGAGGACCGGGCGGTGATTCACCTGCACTACTACGAGGGCTACAGCACCGGCGAGATCGCCGGCCTGCTGGGCCAGCGGCCAGGGACGGTGCGCTCCCGGCTCTCCCGGGCCCGGACGAAGCTGAAAAGGCTGCTGGAGGAATCGCAAAAAGGAGAATTCGAATGAAATATTACAAAAAGTATATGGACCGGCAGGAGGTCTCCCCGGCGGTCCACGAGAGGCTGCTGAATCTGGAGCGGCCAAAACGCCGCCCCGCCCGCCCCTGGGTCAGGTTCGGGGCCCTGGCCGCCTGCGCGGCCCTGATTCTGGGGGCAGGGGTGTGGCGGCTGGCCCCAGGAGAGAGCCCGGTTGAGGACCGGCAGAGCGCCGCCCAGTTTGTCCCTGGCTATGAGCTCCAGCCGGGGGAGCAGGATACAGTGGGGCCGGGATACGATGAGCTCCCCAGGATTGACTATGGCTCCAAAATGGAGCAGAGCAGAGGGTCGATGAAAGCCTCGATGGACTACAGTGCCCCTGAGGACTCCACCAGCCGGGCGCTGACCCGGGAGGACCTGGCCGCCCTGGCGGGCGGGGAGGAGGCCTTGGAGAATCAGCTGGGCTGGGAGGGATTCCAGTTTACCGGCATGGCGATTTTCGATGGAGAGGGAGAGGTGTGGGAGATGTATCTTGCCGGAAAACGGGAGGATCTGTATTTTGAGCTGGAGCTGGCCCCGGATGCCCTCCCCCTCACCTGTGTAATCACCGAGCCCCGCGCTGTGACCGAGGTCTGGGGGGTGGAGATTACCGCCCGCTACTCCGGGATCCACGGCGAGGGGCCAAACCGGGAGGTGTGGATGCCGGAGAGCCGGGAGGTGGAGTTCATCGCCAACGGCGTGGGGTGCCGGTTTACCATTTACGGCCTGGAGGGACAGGGCGCAGCGGTGGAGGAGATGGTCTCCCGCTTTGTCCGGCAGGCGATTTTAGAGGGATTCTATCTACAAAACGTATTACAGGGAGGGAATATCACATGAAATTGTTTCTTGCAATGGGGCTGGCCCTGGCGCTGGCCCTCACCTTGACCGCCTGCGCGGCCTCGGCCGGCAGCGTTTCGCCGCCGGGGAGCGCGCCGGAGGAGTCCGGCTCCATCGTGTCCCAGCCGGAAGAGCCGGACCATGGCCATCAGTGCGCCCAGGAGGACAACGTCCTCCCCCACGAGGAGGTGGGCTACTGCGGCAACACCATCACCAAGGTGCGCCAGAATGAGCGGCTGGTGGAGGACCCCTGGGAGGTCTCCTTCTGGGGCAGCGACTCGGTGGCCCTCACCGATTTGCTGATTCACCTGGACTACAGTGGGGAA
This sequence comes from Lawsonibacter sp., assembly GCA_022794495.1. GTDB lineage: Bacteria > Bacillota > Clostridia > Oscillospirales > Oscillospiraceae > Lawsonibacter. The sequence goes on from JAAWEX010000017.1 coordinate 8,290, forward strand.
ATCTGCCGCTGCCTGCCTGAGTACTATGTGGACACCGAGTTCAGTCAGGAGGAGTACGGCCTCAACCTCACCAGCGGCTACGTCCGCTATGGGGAGGGACAGGCGGAGCTGACCCAGGAGCAGGTGGAGCTGCTTCAAGGTATCCTGGAGCGGAATCCGCCAGATTGACATAATTCTTAATTTTTTATGAATTGAAGCATTTTTCTCTTGCCGAAGCGGGTCGAAATGAGTATACTTTGAAAAGACAAAACGATGAAATCGGGGAGGGACCCCTTTGGAAGAGAGATATATCCACGTGTCAGGCCGTTCTCAGGAGCGGAGGGGGACGCCTCAGCGGCAGCCCCAGCACCGCAGGCCGCCCAGACGGCGGGAGGAGGACTGGGACAGCCCCCCAAGGCGGGGGGGAGGCTTCCATGTGATGCCCATCCTGATGGGCTTTTACAAGGTGCTGGTGGCCCTGTCTGTACTGGTTGTGGCGGTGTATGTGGGCGCGCAGGTGCTGATTAAAACGCCGGGGCAGGAGAATATAACGCCGCCCGCCGGCAGCGCCCCCGCGCCGGGGGTGAGCGGCGACAGCAGCGGCACGCAGAGGGAGCCGGCGGCCTCGGGCAGGGAGCTGCGGAAGGGCGTTTATAATTTCTTCCTGGCGGCCACCGACAAGGGGGGCACCCGGAGCGACACCATGATGGTGATGAGCTACGACACCCAGGCCCAGACCGTGGGGGTGATTTCAGTCCCCCGGGATACCCTGGTGGCCCGGAGCAGCGGCAATCCCCACCTGGTCTACGGCAAGGGAGGGGTCGAGCAGCGCATCGCTGATGTGTCCGATATGCTGGGCATCCCCATCCACTACTACATCAAGGTGGACATCAAGGGCTTTATCGCCCTAGTGGACGAGCTGGACGGCATCGACTTCTATGTCCCCTGCGACATGAACTACGACGACCCCGAACAGAACCTGGCCATCCACTATAAGGAGGGGCAGCGGCATCTGACGGGCCAGCAGGCCATGGAGGTGGCCCGGTTCCGCAAGAACAACGACGGCAGCGGCTATTCCGACGTGGGCCGCACCGAGACCCAGCAGAAGCTGCTGGTGGCGATGGCCAAGAAGGTGCTGTCCTGGAACAACCTGACGCGGATCAACAGCTTTGTGGAGATTTTCAACCAGAATGTGGACACCAATCTGTCCTTGAACGACATGCTCTACTTCGCCAAGGCGGGGCTGAACCTGGACCCCTCCACCGGCGTGGAGACGGCTACCCTCCCCGGACGGGGAGACGGCGTCTACCGGGGCTACCGCTACTGCTACGAGCTGGACCGGGAGGGGACGCTGGACATTGTCAACCGGCTCATCAACCCCTACGACCAGCCCCTCACCCTGGAGGATATGAACCTGGCCAAGGCCCAGAGCTACCACTGAAATAGATCGCCCGCAGCTGAACGGCTGCGGGCGCTTCCTCTATTTGATTGGGACGCCGTTTAAAACGGCCTGGACCAGCCGGTCCCCCTGGTACTGGACCTTTAGGGAGAAAAAGGGGGCGTCCCGCCAGATCAGATCCAGAAAGATAGCGTCCCCCTCCCAGTGGGGAATTTGGAGCAGCTTCTCCCGGGGCAGCCACTCCAGCTCCCCCTCGTCGCACTCCTTGAGGGTCCCGGTGAAGCCGTCGGCGGTGAACAGGTGCATATACTCGGTGGGCCAGCGGTCAGAGACAAAGGTGACGATGCCCCGGCAGCGGTAGTCGGTAAGGGTGAGGCCGGTCTCCTCCCTCGCCTCTCGGAGCAGACAGTCCTCGGGGCTCTCCTTGTCCTCGAATTTGCCGCCGATGCCGATCCATTTGTCCCGATTCAGGTCGTTCTCCTTCTTGACCCGGTGAAGCATCAGGTATTCGTCCCCACGGCGGATATAGCAGAGTGTTGTGTTAATCATGGTTCGACCAGCTCCACATCTACAGTAAAGGTCTCCCCCGCCCGCAGGCAGGTGAGGGTGACAGTGTCCCCCGCGCCCAGGCCCAGCTTCAGGCGGGTCAGGTCCTCCAGGCCGGTGATGGCCGCGCCGTTGGCGGCGGTGATGATATCCCCCGCCCGCAGGCCCTTGGTCCAGGCGTCGCTGCTGCGCTCTACGCTCTTCAGCTCCAGGCCGCCCCCTGGAGAGGGGCGGGTGTAGACGGTGAAGCCGAAGATGCCCGCCTTGACCTCCTCGCCGGCGATCAGGTGGTCGGCCACGTATTTGACCCGCCGGGAGGGGATGGCGAAGCCCAGGCCCTCGGCGGAGCCGTCCTCTGAGACGATCTTCACCGTGTTGATGCCGATAACCTGGCCGTATTGGTTGAGCAGCGGCCCGCCGGAGTTGCCGAAGTTGATGGCGGCGCTGGTCTGGATGAGAATCATGGTGGTGGCGTCCACCTCCACCTCCCGGTCCAGGGCGGAGACGATGCCGTCAGTAAAGGTGGCCCGGTAGCCCAGGGAGTCCCCCAGGGCGGCCACCGGCTCGCCGATGCGCAGGGTATTGGAGTCGCCGAACCGGGCGGGAATGAGGCCCTCTGCGTCCACCTTCAGGACCGCCAGGTCCTCCACCGCGTCGAAGCCCACCAGGCTGGCGGTGAGGATGCGGTTATCGTGGAGGGTGACCCGCACCGAGCGGGCCCCGGCCACCACGTGGGCGTTGGTGATGAGATAGCCGTCCTGGGTGAGGACCACGCCGGTGCCGGTGTTGTAGCCCCGGGAGGTGACCGACTCGATGGACACAGCGGAGGGGACCGCCTGCTGGTAAATCTGGATATAGTCCAGCGCCTCGCCCTGGGTGGGGAGGAGGGACACCGTCACCCCCGTGCCTGTGTCGGCCTGGGGGATGGAGGGCGGGGTCTGGTCGTAGTAGTCCTCGTCCCGGCGGGTGTCCTCGCCAATGGGCGGGAAGTGGTCCTGGAGGGGCCGGCGCTGGGAGAAATACCGGTCCAGCAGAAGAATGGACAGGCACACCGCCGCGATCAGGGCGGCGAAGCCCAGAAGGGCGGGCCATCTGCGCCGCTTTTGCCGGACCCGGAGCACAGGGCGGCGGGAGACGGACGCCCCCGCCGGGATGCGGACGGCGGGCGGGGCAGGAAATGCGGGGGCGGGCTGCTCCCAGGGACCACCCTGCCACAGGCCGTTATTTTGATTGTTCATCGTGATTCCCCCTGTAGGGGGCGGCCTCTGCGCCGCCCCACAGTGATTTGGAAATAGAAAACGGGGCGGGACGGAGCCCGCCCCCTACAGGCCTTTTACGCTAAAGTCAAAGTAAATTGGAACTGGGTCACGCCGTCCTCGCTGGTGACGGTGATGTTTTCCTTCAGGTTGCCCAGGATAGTCTTGACAATATACAGCCCCAGGCCCACCCCCTCCCGGTCCATGGAGCGGGAGTAGTCTGCCTTGTGGAAGCGCTCGAAAAGCAGGGGGAGCTCGTCCGGGGGGATGGTGGCCCCCAGGTTGCGGATGGTGACGTGGGCCTTGCCGTCCTTTTTGGCGATCTGGGCGGTGATGGCGGTGCCGGACGCGGCGAACTTGGCGGCGTTGTCCAGCAGGTTGTAGCACACCTGGGTAATGGCGTCCGGGTCGCCCCAGACCATCAGCTTGCCCTCGGGCATCTTTACCTCTACGTCCAGCTGCCGGCTGGTGATTTTGGACTCGAGGCTGATGAGCACCTGAGACATGACCTCGGTGAGGTCGAAGGTCTCCTGAGCGGTGACGGTGCTCTCGGTCAGGGCGCTGAGCCGGCTGAGGTCCAGCATCCGGCGCACCAGGCGGCTGAGACGCCGGGTCTCGGAGACCACAATCTCCAGATATTCCTTCTCCCGCTCCGGAGGGATGGTGCCGTCTAAAATGCCCTCGGCAAAGCCGGCGATGGTGGTCATGGGGGTTTTCAGCTCGTGAGAGACGTTGGCGATAAACTCGGAGCGCTGGCTCTCTACCTTCTCCAGGGAGCTGGCCATGGAGTTGAAGGCCTCGGCCAGGGCGCTGACCTCGTCGCAGCGGTCCTCATAGCCGGTGACCCGGGTGTCGAACTCCCCCTGGCCGAATTTTCGGGCCGCCTCAGCCATCTCGTTCAGCGGCCGGGTCTGATAGGCGGAGGTCAGAGTGCTGGCGATGACGGAGATGAGAAAGACCACCACGGCGGAGAAGAAAAAAATGGTGGCAGTGGAGGACCACATCTCGTTGAGGTTGGAGGCGTCGGCCGCCACCAGCACAATTCCCTTGGACATGGAGAGCGGGCCGATCTGGCCGGTTACCGGCAGGGCGACCATATAGCGCCGGTCCGGATAGATGCCGCCCAGGTTGGTCATGCCCCGGTAGGAGCCGGTCTCCATGGTCTGGGTGACGACGTCGGCGGGGAGGACCAGCTCCCGGCCGGCAAAGAGCTGGCCGTCGTCAGAGGTGTGGAGAAGGATGTCTCCGCTGGAGTCGGTGATGATGATATGGGAACTGGAGATCATGGCGATGGAGGCCACATAGCTGCGGTAAAATCCATCCTGGGCGTCCAGCTCGAGGAAGTTGCGGTAGTAGGTGGAGGTGAAATTGGAGATATAGCCCGCGTTGCGCTCCACCGACTCCCGGGTCTCGCCAATGATATAGCGGTAGGACAGCAGCATGAAGGCCCCGGCCAGCAGGGTGAAGGAGACCAGCATGATGCTTACCATCATAGTCAGCTGACGGCGGTAGAGGGAACGCATGGGAAATCACCTCTTCTCAGATATACTGTGGATGTGGGAGGAATGGAGGGAAATGGCGCGCCGGGGTCGTCGCGCCCTACAGACGGAGCTTACCCGGCTGTTCCCAGCTCAAATTTGTAGCCCACGCCCCATACGGTTTTCAGCCGCCACTGGTCGCTGACGCCCTCCAGCTTCTCCCGCAGGCGCTTGATGTGGACGTCTACGGTGCGGCTGTCGCCAAAATAGTCGAAGCCCCACACCTCGTCTAAAAGCTGGTTCCGGGTGAACACCCGGTTGGGGGAGGAGGCCAGGTGGAACAGCAGCTCCAGCTCCTTGGGCGGGGTGTCTACACGCTGGCCGTCTACCAGCAGCTCGTAGGAGTCCAGGTTGATAACCAGCTTGTCGAAGGAGAGCTTTTTCTCTCCGGTCTCCTCCTCGGCACCGGAGCGGCGCAGCACCGCCCGGATGCGGGCCAGAACCTCTTTCATCTCAAAGGGCTTGACAATGTAGTCGTCCGCCCCCTGCTCCAGGCCGGAGACCTTGTCCTCGGTCTCGCCCTTGGCGGTGAGCATGATGACCGGGGTCTTGTCCCCCTCCCGGATCTTTTTCAGCACGGACCAGCCGTCCATAATAGGAAGCATAATGTCCAGCAGCACCAGGTCGGGCTGGAAAGAGCGGAAGAGCTCTACCCCCTTGCCGCCGTCCTTGGCCACCTGGGTCTCGAAGCCCTCCTTCTCCAGATAGAGGTGGAGCAGCTCGGCGATGTTGGCATCGTCCTCCACGATCAGGACCTTCTTTGACATAAAACGGCACCTCGTTTTCCCGCTTACAGGAGCGCGTCGCCCGCCCCTGCGAAATGATTACCTCTATTATAGCGCAAATGGGAGCGCTTGGGTGAATAATCTGTAAATTACGGCGTTTTTTGCTCCTCCACGTAGGAGTGGTCCACCTGGATGACAGGGAAATACCGGTCGGACAGCCCCTTCAGGCCCTGGGTGAGGGCGGTCCGCACCTGGGCGTCGGTCAGGCGGAAGCCATAAGGGACCACCACGTCGAAAAGGATGTTGGTGTGGATGGGGCCGGCGGTGACGCGGAAGTCGTGGATGGAGAGGAGGGGGTCGATGTTCCGGGCCAGCCGGGCGGCCTGCTGCCGGAGATCCTCGGTGCGCCCGTCCCGGACGACCGGGTCCATATGGATGCAGGTCTCGATGTGGTGCCGGGCCTTCAGCTCCCGCTCCACATGGTCGATGACGTCGTGGATTTCCAAGAGGTTGGCATCGGCGGGGACCTCGGCGTGGAAGGACATCATAGCCCGGCCAGGGCCGTAGTCGTGATAGACCAGGTCGTGGATACCCAGGATGTACTGGTGGCCCAGAACGATGCGGTCGATATCCTCGGCCAGGGCCCGGTCCATTGGCCGGCCCAGCAGGGGATCGACCGTGTCCTTGGCCGCCCCCCAGCCGGTGCGCAGGATGAACAGAGCGACCGCCAGGCCCAGCCAGCCGTCCAGCGGCAGAGAGAGAAAATGCCCGGCCACCAGGCCCAGCAGAAGGATGCCGGTGGCGGCGGAGTCGGACAGGGAGTCGGCGGCGGTGGCGGCCAGGGCGGCGGAGCTGATCTGCCGGGACAGGCCCCGGTTAAACCAGAACATCCACAGCTTTACCCCCACGGAGACGGCCAGAATCGCCGCCGACAGGGGGGAGAAGACCACCGGCTCCGGATGGATGATCTTTTGGATGGAGGACTGGGCCAGCTCTGTCCCCACCAGCAGGATGAGAATGGCTACTACCAGCCCGGCCAGATACTCCATCCGGCCGTGGCCGAAGGGGTGCTCCTCGTCGGCCTCCTGGCTGGCCAGCCGGAAGCCCACCAGCGTGACCACCGAGGAGGCCGCGTCTGACAGGTTGTTGAAGGCGTCGGCTGTGACGGCGATGGAGGCGGTGGCAATTCCCGCCAGCAACTTGCCCAGAAAGAGCAGCAGGTTCAGGGTGATGCCAATTCCGCCGGACATCATGCCGCACCGGCGGCGGGCTTTGGGGGATTGGGGGCCGTCTGGCCCGATGCAGAAGCGCAGAACAGCATTCACGAAAAAAACACCTCTGGATAATTTTGATTATTTTACCACGGGAGCGGGGCTTTATCAAGATGAAATCCCGTTATTTGCGGAAGAAGGACGCCGGTCTGCGGGGAGGCCCTTCGGCCGGGCCCCGGGCCTGGGGGGTTGTTTACAAAAAGTTCACTCCAGCGTCATGATTTCGCCTTATTCATAGACTATGATAACACCGTGATCCAGTGAATGAAATGTATCTCCTTTCTCTCTCCTTTACAACACACAGGCAAAGGGCCCCGGTGAGAACCGGGGTCCTTTGCCGTTCGTTGCCGGTCCCTGAGAAGGGGCGGAAAGGGACGAAAAATCAAGTTTACAAAAAGTTCATGGGCTGGTCATGAAATCGCCGCATTTATCTTTTATGATAACACCGTAGCTAAGCTACATCATGTATCTCCCATTTCTCCCTCTCCTTTTACAACACACAGGCAGACCGCCCCGGCCCTCAGGCTGGGGCGGTCTGCCGTTCTTATGAGAGAAGCTGCTCGATCTCCTCCCCGGCCCTCTGGCTGTGGGCGCCGATGGTCCGGGCGGGCTGGAGGAGGATGGACCGCCTGGTGCTCTCCAGCAGAGCGCCGGCGGAGGCGCTGTCCCGCACCAGGGGCTCTTTGGGGACGGCGCGCGGGCGGTCTGGATTCCGGTCCAGCTGGCCGCTGAGGGCGCTGTACACCGCCTGAACCCGCGACACCAGGCGCAGGTCGGTCTCCAGAGTGGACTTGGCCAGGCGGGCAGATTCCCGGGTGCGCAGGTTCATCTCGTCCAGTCCCAGGGAGCGCACCGACAGGCAGAACCGGGGGAGAATCACGTCCTCTTCTCCCAGCTGCACCGTCAGGCTCTCCTCGCCGCCGGGGGAGCTGACCACGCCGCCGGCGATGGTGACGGGACCCAAAAAGTCGTGCATCACCTCGCCGCCCTCGCTGCGGACCAGAATGGGGCCGGCGGGGTCCCAGCCGGCAATGCCGTCGCGGCCGATGCCCGCGCAGCCGATGCCGCCGGAAGCGGTGAGCGCGCCGGCGGTAAATTCGTCCTCCGCCTCGGGGGGCTGGGCGCAGTCCACGCAAAGGAGGGTGCCCACCCCTACGGAGATGCCCGCGCAGCCCGCGCCGCTTTCAAAAAGATTGCTGGCGCCGCCGGGCAGAATCAGGGTGACCTGGTTTTCCTGGCCCAGGTCGAAGGCCCGGCCCGCGTCCACCTGACAGGTTACACCCTCAAGGGTCAGCTTCAGCGCCCCGATGCCGTCGGCCAGGGCGATTCTGCCGCTGAAGGGGAGGTGGTTGGCGTCGATCCCCGCGCCGCCGGAGAGGGCGGTGACCTGGGAGGAGAGAATGCGCAGGGTGTGGGTCTGCTCCTCGTAGACCCAGTCCCGGCCCGCCTCGCCGCCGGTGACGGCGAAGGGGTTGGGGTACATGGTGATCTCCTCAAAGGCCTCCGTCTTCCGGTTCCATTGCAGATAGGTGTAGCGGGTTTTGAGCTGGCCGGATTCGTCCTTGCCCCGGAGGACCAGGACGTGGGCGGGCCAGCCGTGGGAGGGGTCCCCCTTCTCCAGCCAGAGGCGGGCGGGGTCGCCGCTGAGCAGGGCCAGCCTGACCTGCCGGCCGTTGAGCTCCAGGCTGTCCAGCCCCTTCCAGCCGGGGAGCAGGGTTTTCCAGATCAGATCGAAGGGGGCCGCGGCCTTCCCCGCGGGGGTGTGTACGCTGAGGGGCCGGGCGGCCAGGACGGCGGGGCCGTCGATGACCACCGGGACATTCAGCGCCCCCAGGGCCTCGCCCTTCTCCCCCTTGACCTGCACTGCGCCGCCCGTCAGGCGCAGAGAGGCGGAGGAGGCGGCACGGAAGGCGTCCAGCACCAGCTGCCCCTCGCCCTCCAGGGTGAGGGAGGCCTCCTTCTCCAGCTGGAGGAGGGCGATGGTGTTGTCGCCGGTGAGCAGGAGGCGGGCCTCGCCGCCGTGGACGATAAGGGCCTGGGCGTCGATGTCCTGCACCGTCACCGTTCCGGAGCCTGACACCACAAGGGTGCTGACCTTCTGGCCCGTCCCCTTGAGCAGCACCGCTTCCGGACCGGAGGCGGTGAGCCGGCCGGAGGAGGCGTCGTAGGTTACGCCGGACAGGTCCCGGCCCTCCGCCTGGACAGGCCCCAGCCGGGCGGACCGGACCTGCGCCCCCTCGTCTTGGGCGGGAGGCGTTCCGGCCTGGGAAGGGGAGCCGGACTGGGCCTCCGGGCCGGTGGGGAGGGTCTGCGCGCCGGACAGCAGGCTCATCAGCAGGTCCAGGCCGCCGCCCTTCAGCCCGGCCAGGAGGGCGAGGAGAGAGGCGCTGGACAGAGAGCCGCCGCCGGCCAGCATAGCGGCCAGCAGCTCCTGGAGGTCCGGGGCCGCGGCGCCGGTCAGCTGCTCCTGAAACTCCGCCAGGGTGGTGAAAGCCCCGCCGGTGAGCTCCTGGATGGCCTGGTCCGGGGAGACGCCGGCCTCGACCTTCTCAATCAGGCCCAGCAGCAGCTGGGCCAGCCCCTTGACCCCCGTGTTTTCCTCGCGGAACAGAGGCACGTCCCCGGCGGCGGCCCCCCGGAGCATCCGGTTGACGTCGGAGCGCAGGCTCTCCAGCTCGGCCTGGAGGGCCTCCCGGTCGGCTTCGCCCCCCTGGGCGGCCTTTTCCGCCAGCTCCGCCAGGCGCTCCAGGCTGTCCCGCACGCCGGCCAGTATGCCCTCGCCCGCCTGGAGGGCCCGGCGGCTCTCACGGACCCGGCCCTCAGATTGGCCGGACTGGCCCATCAGCTGCTGAAGGGTCTCTGAAAGTGTGGCCGCGCCCGCCTTGTCCACCGGCCGGGCCTGGCCGGTGGAGGACGCCTTCTCCGTCTTCGCCGCCCCCTGGTACTGGGGAGGAATAAAGGTCCTGTTTCTGCGGATAATCAGCTCGCCCATGTTAAACGCTCCTTTCGCCGGGCGGTTCCCGTTGGTCTGTTAATCATATTATCGGCAGGAGGGGAGAAGAAAATAAGAAACGGCCCCCGAAGAGTGGCAGCTTTTCGGGGGCCGTTTCTTGTGCGGTAACCGCGGGGGCAAAGGGAGTGGCCTTACCGCAGATTTTGTGCAGGGACCGGGCTCCGACCCGGCACGTCTCTGGGAGCATAGGCGCTTCCAGAAAAGCGGGGCTGTTTTTTATTAGTTGGAAGCGGTATCCGGGTCGGTGTCGTCGCCCCAGAGCATGTTCTTGCGCAGCTCGGCACCCACGGTCTCCATCTGGTGCTTGGCCAGCTGGGCCCGCTTGGCGTTGAAGAAGGTGCGGCCGTTCTTGTTCTCCGCGATCCAGCGGCCGGCGAACACA
>JAAWEX010000018.1 GCA_022794495.1 Lawsonibacter sp.
GCGGGAGGCGGGCACGGGGCCCACGCCCATGATCTTGGGATCCACGCCGCCCTGGCCCCAGCTGACCAGCTTGGCCATGGGCTTCAGGCCGTACTTCTCGACGGCTTCCTTAGAGGCCAGCACAATGGCGGCAGCGCCGTCGTTGATGCCGGAGGCCTGGCCGGCGGTAACCCGCTGGACGTGCTTCCTGGCGTCGGCCTCGTGGACGCCGGTGAGCTCGAAGGTATGGACGATCTCGTCCTCTACCCCCTCAGGGCCGCAGGGGAAGGCGCCGCGGAGCTTGGCCAGCTTGTCCAGGGGGGACAGGCGGGGGAACTCGTCCGTCTTGAACTCCACCATTTCCTTCTTGACCTTGATCATCACGGGGACGATCTCGTCGTCGAACTTCCCGGCCTCCATGGCGTCGGCGGTCTTCTTCTGGGAGTTGTAGCCGAACTCGTCCAGTTCCTCGCGGGTGATGCCCCACACGTCGCAGATGTTTTCGGCGGTGGTGCCCATGTGGTAGTTGTTATAAACGTCCCACAGGCCGTCCTTAATCATGGTGTCCACCATCTTGTTGTCGCCCATGCGGGCGCCCCAGCGGGCGGCGGGGAGGGCGAAGGGGGCGGCGGACATATTCTCAGTGCCGCCGGCCACAATGATGTCGGCGTCGCCCAGGGCGATGGTCCGGCCGGCCTCGATGACCGACTTCATGCCGGAGCCGCACACCATACCCACCGTGTAGGCGGGGACGGAGGTGGGCACGCCGGCCTTCAGGCTGGCCTGACGGGCCACATTCTGGCCCAGACCGGCAGTGAGGATGCAGCCGAACATGACCTCGTCCACGTTCTCAGGCTTCACGTTGGCCCGGTTCAGGGCTTCCTTGATGACGGCAGCGCCCAGGTCGGCGGCGGGGGTGTCCTTCAGGGACCCGCCGAAGGAGCCGATGGCGGTGCGGCAGCAGTTGACGACATAAACTTCTCTCATGATGTGTGTAACCTCCTAAAATTTGGTGAGGACGCCAAGTCAGAGCGCCCAGGATAACCGCTCTTACGCTCCATTATACCGGAGGCCTGGCCAAAAAGCAATAAATTTTTCTGGCATTTTTGGTCAAAAAAAGTAGGGGGCGGGCTCTGTCCCGCCCCCTGCATTTCTCAGTATACAATCTCCGCTTCCGCGCCGTCAGAGAAGGTATCCGGGTATTTATCATTCGAAAGCGCTTCCCAGGGCGCCAGGGCGTAGCCCTCCGCAAAGACGCCGGCCTGCTCCAGCACGGCCAGGGTGTGTTTGGCGTTGGGGGTGAGGGTGATGGTGAGGTAGTGGCTGGAGGAGGCGGTCACAGAGTAGCTGCCCGGTTCGTCGGCGGGGCCGGCCACCTCGGTGTAGCTCCTGAAGCCCTCAAAGGTCAGGTCGGTGAGATAGGTGTTCCTCCGGCGCTCCGCGCTCCCGTCGAAGGGGTAGCGCACGCCGATGGTCCCCTCGGCAAAGTCCTTCTGCACCGCGTCCCACAGCTCCTGGCGGTAGTCATCCAGGTAGACGTCCTCGCTGTAGAGCTTCCCATCCTGAAGGACCCGGGCCAGATGGGCTCCGGTCAGCCGGCCATTCTCCAGGAATTCATCAAAGCCGTAGGTCTGGGCCACCAGGGTCCGGTCCTCCAGGAGCTGCTTAAAGGCACAGGTTATGGTGCCTGGGGTGTTCAGGTCCGCCCCGCTGAGAAGGATGCTGTAGTAGCGCCGGCTCAGCTCGCCGCCGCCGGACAGCCGGTAGGTGAGATAGAGGGAGGCATAGTCGAGGTCAAAGCGGGAATCGTGGGTGTAGCCGTCGGTGTTGACCTGGTCCTGGTGGTCCACGATGGCCTGATGGAGGGCGACGATCTTCGCAATCTGGGCGGGGTCCTGGATGGTGGCGTCCAGGTGATGGCCGCTGTCGTTGGGGTAGCCCATGTAGGCAAAGACCTGGACGGACTCCACCTGGGCCGGGGCCGGCACCCGGCCGGACACGCCGAAGAGGTCCAGAAGGCAGGCCAGACACAGGACCAGCAGTACGGCGGCCATGGCCGCAGCCCCCTTCCAGGCCTTCAGCACCCGGAAGGATTTGCGCAGCAGCATCTCGGCCACAAAGCAGCCCACAACGGCCCAGATGAGGATGCAGGGGATCAGGGCGCGCATGTCGTTCCAGCCGAAGAAGGCGGCGGTGAACATGCCGAAGCACAGCCCGGAGCAGAAGGAGACGCCGTACTTAAAGACGGGCCGGACGATGGCCACAGCCACCACGTCGCCGGCGGTCTCCACATGGCGGCGGCGGTAGACATAGAGGGAGAGGAGAGCCAGCAGCACGCCGATGGCGGCGTAGGCCGCCAACGTCCCGGGGGACTGAAAATGGGCGGGATTGTCGGACGAATGCCACCATGCCGCATCCCGCAGGGCGTAGGCGGGGGTGAGATACTGCACAATCCGGTAGGCGCCGGAGGAGCCGTTGTAGCCGAAGAAAAATTCTGACATCAGGGCGTCGATCAGGGTATAGATCACGTCGGCCAGGATGTTGAGGATGCCGTAGAAGGCGGGCAGGGCCAGGATGTGGCCGGTGAACATGGCGCAGAAGGCGGCGAAGGAGAAGAAGAACAGGCAGATGCCGCTCTGGGCCAGCAGCCAGGCCCCCAGGGCGGACAGGGCCGTCCCCCAGCTGTCCATGGGCAGGAAGGAGAGCTCGATCATGGCGGTCAGCACCGCCACCGCCAGCTGGGGCAGCAGCAGGAAGCTGAGCCCCGCCAGGTACTGGGTGGTGAACAGGGCCTCCCGGCGCAGGGGCAGGGCGTGGGTCCAGCAGGCGGAGCGGTGGTTATAGAGGTAGCCGAACACCGCCATGGCGCACAGAATGGCAAAGAACCCGGCCAGATACAGCCCCGGCTCCACAAAGGCGGGCAGCTGGGCCGCCATCTCCGTCAGCCGCCGCTGGGGGGCGGTGGAGGAATAGCGGTCGAAATAGGCGGTGAGCATATTCAGCGGGATGCAGAACATCCAGATGACCCCGTAGCCCACCCACAGGGGCCAGAAGCGGGCCAGGGTCTTGCGGTAGAGGGTGGAGTTAAAGTACGATGTCGCGGACCGCATAGTCCTCACCTCCCAGTTCATAGATAAAGATTTCCTCCAGGGTCAGGGGCAGGGCCTCCATCAGGATGGGGGCGAAGCCCGCCATGCGGGTTTTGATCTCCGCCGGACTGCCCCGGACGATGAGAGTGAACACCCGCCCGATCTGAGAGGTATGAAGTACGTTCAGATCCTTGGGCAGCTCGGGCAGCTTTCCGTCCGCAAAGGCGATTTGAAGCTTGACCACGTTGTCCTGGAGGTCGGTGAGGGACCGCTCCAGCAGCACCTTGCCGTGGCTGAGGATGCCCACGTGGTCGCACACGTCCTCCAGCTCCCGCAGGTTGTGAGAGCTGACCAGCACGGTGGTCCCCCGCTGGGCCACGTCCCCCATGAGCAGGGACCACACCTGCCGCCGCATCACCGGGTCCAGGCCGTCCACCGGCTCGTCCAGCACCAGTACCTCTGGATTGCAGCACAGGGCCAGCCGGAAGGCGGACTGCTTCTGCATCCCCTTGGACAGCCGCCGGATGGGCAGGCGCTCATCTACCTCGGGGAAGGCCTCGGCCAGGGTCTCGTACCGCTTCACGTCGAAGCTGGGGTACATCCCCCGGTAAAAGCGCATCATGTCTCTGGTAGAGGCGGAGTTGAAATAGTACAGATCGTCGGGGATGGCGGCAATTTTGGCCTTTACCACAGGGTTTTCATAAACCCGGTCGCCATCCACCAGCACAGAGCCGGAATCGGGCCGGTAGATGCCCATGATGTGCCGCAGGATGGTGGACTTGCCCGCGCCGTTGGGGCCCACCAGCCCGTAAATGGAGCCCTTCTCCGCCGTCATGGTCAGGCCGTCCAGGGCCCGAAAGCCGTCGAAGGTCTTTACTACGTTGATTACCTTAATCATTTGTCTCTCCCCCTTCCAGAGCCCGGACGCGGGCCCACAGCTCCTGGCCGCTGACCCCCAGGAACAGCAGCTCCCCCGCCGTCTGATCGAAGGTCTGGAGCAGCTCGTTTTTCCGCCCCTCGTCCACCCCCGTGTTGGGGGCGGCGAAGGAGCCCTTGCCGGGCACCGAGTAGACATACCCCTCTGACTCCAGAGCCTCGTAGGCCCGCTGAATGGTGTTGGGATTGATGGCCAGCGTCCCCGCCATGGTGCGCACCGAGGGGAGCTTCTCCCCCTCTTGAATCACCCCGGTGACCATCAGCCGGCGCAGGCCGTCCTTCACCTGTTCGTAGATGGGGCGGGCGTCCCGGTAGTCTAAGTTCAGCATAGGGAACCTCCCTTTCTGCCGCCGTGGGCGGCACTGTACTAACTGTATTAGTACAGAAAGTATATCGCGCCGGCGGGGGAAATACAATTAAGAACTTCTTAAGATTTTAATAATTAACCATTTAGGAAAATAGTAGTTTACAAAATAGAAAAAACAACTTATAATAGAATCCATCATAAAATTGAAAACATATTGAAATATTACAGAATTTTTGTGAAGGGGCGGTATATGGTATGTTGCTGGTTGATCGGGAAATAGCCGCTCTGGGCTCTGGCCTGCTGGAGGATTTTTCCGCTGAGTGCGTGACTAATATTGGGTATGACCTTCGCGCGGAGCAGTTTATTGCTGATGGGCAGACAGCTGCTAAGGCAGTTTTAGAGCCGGGAGAATCTGTCTTTGTCGGAACGAAGGAGAAAATAAAACTGCCTGACGATATGACAGGAAGGATTGTTCTAAAAAACAGCCGTATCCGCCAGGGATTTTCTATGGATGCGCCGGTCTATCAGCCCGGACATCATACGCGGGTGTTTTTTCGGCTTACCAATGTCTCTGGAGATGAGCTGAGGCTGAACGCCGGCGAAAAATATACAACGATTCTTTTTGAGCGCCTGTCAGGTCCGCCGGATTCTCCCTATAAGGGAACATTTACCAATGAGCTTGACTTCAGCGGCATGGGCCAGTATGGCGGGGTTTATCAGGCGCAGGTTAGAAAGCTGGAGAAAAAGACGGAGGACCTGAAATCCTTAGAGCGGTCGATTTATGCCAATGTTCTGGTTATTCTAACCGTTTTTGTTGCGCTGTTCAGCTTTATCACCACAAATTTGTCCCTTCTCTCCGCCAGTGCGGATGCCCGTCAATTTTTGATCTATAACTTTATGATGCTGGGGTGTATCAGTTTTCTTGTGGCCCTGCTCAACGGCGTGATTAGCTTTGCAAAAAGCTATAAGATTCCATGGGCCGCATCAGTTCTGTCCTTTGCTGTGGCAATCCTCCTCTTCCTCATAGAATAGTGAAAGCAAAACAAAAGCCCGAATCCTCAACCTTGAGGGTTCGGGCTTCCTGCCTTTTGTTATAAAGCTTGTTTTTTACCGGCCAGGTAGTCCAGCGCCACCTGTTCCTCGGAGAAGAAGTGCTTGACGCCCCTGATCTCCTGATATTCCTCGTGGCCCTTGCCAATGAGGGCGATGATATCGCCGTCCTGGGCCTGGTCGATGACCCAGCGGATGGCCTGGGCCCGGTCGGGGATAGAGATATACTTTCCGTCGTGGCGGGCCAGACCCACTTTAATATCCTCATTGATGGCCTCCACCTCCTCATCCCGGGGGTTGTCCATGGTGAGGACGGTGAGGTCGGCAAATTTGGCGCTCATCTCCCCCATATCGTACCGGCGCAGGCGGGAGCGGTTGCCGCCGCCGCCGAAGAGGCAGATGAGCCGGTGGGGCCGGTAGGCCCGGAGCATGGACAGCAGGTTTTCCATACTGACGGCGTTGTGGGCGTAGTCGATGAGCAGGGTGTAGTGCCCCGGCGTGGGGAGAAGCTGGGTGCGGCCCTTCACCTGGACGGTCTCCAGGCCCTTGGCCGCAGCCTCCCGGCCGATGCCGAGCATGTCCGCCGCCGCCAGGGCGGCCAGGGCGTTTTCCACGTTGAAGCGGCCGGGCATGTCCAGCAGAAAGGCGCCGGACATGGGGCCGGAGACGGCAAACCTGCTGCCCAGGAAGCCGGGGCGGCGCTCCTCCCGGACGTCCTCCGCCCGGTAATCCGCCGCCTGGGTCATGGAGAAGGTGGTCAGAGGGCACAGGGCCTGGCCGGTCACCGCCGGAGTGTGCTCGTCGTCCAGATTCACCAGGCCCCGGACGCACTGCCGGAACATCAGGCTCTTGCACTGGAGATACTCCTCAAAGCTCTCGTGCTCCCCAGGGCCGATGTGGTCGGGGGACAGATTGAGAAACACGCCCACGTCAAACTGGATTCCGGCGGTACGCCGGAGCTTAAAGCCCTGGGAGGAGGCCTCCATGACCACGTGGGAGCACCCGGCATCCGCCATCCGGCGGAAGAGGGCGTGAAGCTCGTAAGACTCGGGGGTGGTGTTTTTGGTGCTCACCTTCTCCTGTCCGACAAGGGCGCCGATGGTGCCGATCATGCCCACCTTATGGCCCGCCGCCTCTAAAATAGCCTTGAGCATGTGGGCGGTGGTGGTTTTGCCCTTGGTACCGGTGAGACCGATAAGGGTCATCTCTCTGGCCGGATGGCCGAACCAGGCGGAGGCCAGCAGAGCCAGAGCGGCGCGGCTGTCCTCCACCCGCAGCACGGTGATTCCAGAGGGGACGGCCGTCTCCCGTTCCACCACCAGAGCGGCCGCCCCCGCCTCCAGGGCTTTGGGGATATAGTCGTGGCCGTCGGCCTGGAAGCCGGTGAGGCAGACGAAGAGGCTGCCGGGGACCACCTTCCGGGAGTCGTACTCCAGGGCGGTAATATCTGTGTCCAGTGTCCCGGCCGCCAGGGTGTATGCCATGTCCTGGACCAATTCTGTCAGCTTCACAGGTACAGCACCCCCTCAAATACGGTGTGGGAGGGGCCGGTCATGCGGACATGGCCGTCCGACTCCCGCCAGTCCACCTGGAGGACACCGCCGATCTGTTCCACCTGGACCCGGCGGTTGGCGTATCCCAGCAGGGCGGCGGCCACCGCCGCCGTGCAGCAGCCGGTTCCACAGCCGATGGTCTCCCCCGTCCCCCGCTCCCACTCCCGGATCTTGAGGTAGTCCGGAGAGACCGCCTGGGCGAAGGTAACGTTGATCTTATTGGGAAACAGGGCGGTCATGTGCTCGATGGCGGGGCCGTATTTGGCCACGTCGAGGGAGGCGGTGTCGTCAAGAAACATGACGCAGTGGGGGTTGCCCCAGGACAGGGCGGTGATGGAGAAGGTGCGGTCCAGCACCTCCACAGGCTGGTTGACAAACTGCTCCAGGGGGGTGTTCACCGGCACGGCGGAGGCGGCCAGCCGGGGCTGCCCGATGTCGGCGGTGATGTTCACCGCCCGGCCCCCCTCCGTCTGGAGCCAGACATGCTGCATCCCCCCCAGGGTTTCAATCTCGAACTCGGTTTTTTGGGTGAGACCGTGGTCGTAGACATATTTGGACAGGGAGCGCAGGGCGTTGCCGCACATCTCCCCCTCGGTGCCGTCGGGATTGAACATCCGCATCCGGAACTCCCCCCGGCGGGAGGGACAGATGAGGACCAGCCCGTCGGAGCCGATGCCGAAGTGGCGCTCGCTCACCCGCTGGGCCAGAGCTTGGGGGTCGCCTATCTCCTGAGAAATGGCGTTGACATATACATAGTCGTTGCCATAGGCCTGCATTTTGGTGAATTGTAATTCCATGGTGTATCTCCTTTGTGGGGAAAATGGGTGGGGCCCGCCCCCTGGGCGGGCCAAAATGCGCCGGAGAAGAGATGACCCGCCCAGGGGGGCGGGTCCCACATGGGATCAGGCCAGGGCCTGCTCCAGGTCGGCGATGATGTCCTTGGGGTTCTCAATGCCGATGGAGATGCGCAGGAAGCGCTCGTTGATGCCCAGGGCCTCCCGCACGTCGGCGGGGATGGACTCGTGGGTCTGGGTCATGGGGTAGGTGACCAGGCTCTCCACCCCGCCCAGGCTCTCGGCGAACATGATGAGCTTTACCCGGGAGAGCAGATTCATGGTGGACTCCAGGCTGTCCAGCTCGAAGGAGATCATGCCGGAGAAGCCGGTGGTCTGCTTGGTCATCACGGCGTAGTCCTTGTGGTCCTCGAAGCCGGTGTAGTAGACCTTCTTCACCTTGGGGTGGCGGCGCAGCCAATGGGCCACCTCCATGGCGTTGGAGTTGTGCCGCTCCATGCGCAGGGCCAGGGTCTTCAGCCCCCGGAGGAGGAGCCAGCAGTCCATGGGGGCCAGGCCGTTGCCGTGGGACTTGAGCTGGGCGTGGAAGAAGTCGCACATCTCCTGAGATTTGGCCACGGCGATGCCGGCGATGACGTCGTTATGGCCGGAGAGGTACTTGGTGGCGCTGTGAACCACCACGTCGGCCCCCAGGTCCAGGGGGCGCTGGAAGTAGGGGGACATAAAGGTGTTGTCCACCACGCACAGTGCCCCGATCTGATGGGCAATGCCGGCCAGGACGGCGATATCGGCCACCTTCATCATGGGGTTGGTGGGGGTTTCGATATAGATCATCTTGGTCTCCGGCCGGATGGCAGCCCGGACGGCCTCCAGATCGGACAGGTCCACCCAGGAGAAGGTGCAGCCGAACTTGGAGAAGATCTCATCGCAGATGCGGAAGGTGCCGCCGTAGATGTCGTCGGAGAGAATCACATGACTGTTTTGGGGCAGCCAGGTGAACAGAGCCATATTGGCCGCTTGGCCGCTGGAGAAAGCGAAGCCCTCCAGGCCGTTTTCCAGGATGGCCATGGTGCGCTCCAGCTCCTGGCGGGTGGGGTTCTGTACCCGCGTGTAATCGTAGCCGGTGGAGATGCCGAAGGCCCGGTGCCGGAAGGTGGCCGTCTGGAAGATGGGGAAGCTCACCGCTCCGGTGATGGGGTCGCAGCCCATGCCGCCGTGGACCACCTTGGTGTCAAAGGCCAGGCCCTCTTTGCGGCTGAAGTCGTCGTAATAACACTCGTTCTTCATGATAATACCTCCTGTTCCCGTGGGCGGTCTGCCCCAGGCTTGTCCAATGTGTGATTTTAGTATAACGAAATTTTTTCCAAAATAATAGGAGAAACCTGCTTTTCATATTGCAAAAAATGCGGTATAATAGAGGCATACAAGATTTGCTGCCTGTAGGGCGCGACGACCCGGCGCGCCGCCTCAGAAAAACGGCGTGCCCAGTGGTCACGCCCTACACGTGCAGAGAGGGTGAAACCATGTTCCAATCGGCCAACTACCAGCGCCGGGGCTATCTCCACGAGGACTTCCGGCTGTTCCACCTCCGGGACATGGGGGTGGAGGAGATGGAGTACCACTACCATGAGTTTGACAAGATTGTCATCTTCCTCTCCGGCCGGGCCAGCTACATCATCGAGGGCCGGTCCTACTTTCTGGAGCCCTGGGACGTGCTGCTGGTGAGCCACCACCTGATTCACCGGCCTGTGACCGACCCGGACCGCCCCTATGAGCGGGTGGTGATCTACCTGGACCCCGGCTTTCTCCAGGCCAGCGGCACCCGGGGGGAGGACCTGGCTACCTGCTTCCGCCTGGCCAGGGAGCGGCAGTTCGCCCTGATGCGCCCCGACGGGGAGGAACGGGGGCGGCTGGCCGGGCTGCTGGAGGGGCTGGAGCAGGCTTTGGAGGACAGGGGCTTCGGCGGGGACCTGCTGGCCAGGACCTGCTTTCTCCGGCTGCTGGTCCAGCTCAACCGGGATATGATCCGAGACCGCACCCACCGGGACCGCACGGCCAGCCAGTACGACCCCAAGATCGCCCAGGCCCTGTCCTATATCAATGACCACCTGGGGGAGGAGCTGACGGTGGACGGCCTGGCCCGGCAGGTGTACACCAGCAAATATCACTTTATGCGCCGGTTCAAGGAGCTCACCGGCTACCCGGTCCACCAGTATATCACCCAGAAACGGCTGCTGGCCGCCGCGGAGCTGCTCCGGGGGGGCGCGTCCGCCCAGGCCGCCTGCGGGCGGTGCGGCTTTCGGGACTACTCCGCCTTCCACCGGGCCTTCCGCCGTCAGTTCGGCGTGACACCCAGGGAGCTGATGCCATAAGAACAGAGGGGAAACTTGAGATGAGAAGGCTTTTAGAGGACCTGCGGACAGGAAACCAGATGCTTAACATCGCGGGGCTCACCGCGGCGGTCATGTTCCTGCTGGCCGGGCCCTGCTGGCGGCTGTATGTTTGGGCGCTGGACCTGGGGCCCGGCGGCTGGGGCGGCACAGCCCTGGAGGACACCCCCATTGCCCATTCCATTCAGGAGATGGAGGCTCTGGACCGTTTTGCCCTGCTGGTCCGGGGCAGTGGGGAGGCGTTTTACAAGGCGGACTATTTCTATGTGGATGGAGAGGCCTACTGGGTGCTCCCTCTGGACAGCGGGGAGCTGGTGGCCGGCCGCTTTACCCAGACCCTGGAGAACGTCCAGCGGGAGAAGCGGGACGTCTACCAGGAGCTCTATCCCGTAGGCGCCTGGAGGGAGTGGGCGCTGACGGAGGAGGCGCGCTCCGGGGTGGAGCGGGACGCCCCCCAGCTGACCACCACGGCGTATTTTGTGGACATGGAGGGCCGTCACCGGGAGAATATGACCGAAGGGCGCTTCAAGGGGGGCTTCCGGACCCTCTGCCTGCTGGCGGGGCTGGTCAGCATGTTCTTTGTCTACCGGGGCCAGGAGCGGCAGAGGAAAAAGGAGGCCGACGTGACGCTCCCCCAAAACGATCTGGAGCGGTGGCTTGTGGGTGTCTACGCTGTCTGGGGACAGTTTTTCGCCCAGCTGGGCCGCACCCCGGACGGCCGGCGGGATGTGGAGGCCCGGCGGGGACCCATCCGCATCGGGGGCCAGCCCATGGATGAGCAGGGGCGGCGCTTTACCAGAGAGACCTTGAAGGACAGCTGGGACATCTCCAATCAGAAGGAGCTGTGGGAGACGGTGGACTATATGTCCGCCGGGCCAGGCTTTGCCAGCTGCAAGACTCAGGCGGACAGGGCCTGGCAGCTGTGCCGGTCGATGCAGCTGCTGGGCATGTGCTTCGCGGCGGGCTGGTGCAGCAGGACGGAGATGGTGGAGCGCTCCTGCCAGGTGGGGCGGCTGATACAGGGGCACTTCCGCTCCTGGGAGGAGCTGTGCGAGGGATTTTTAGAGGGCTTCTATGCCTGGCGGCTGCGGTCCTTCGGCCCGGAGGACGCCCAGGCCGCCCTCCAGGAGCGGCGGGATATCTGGCGGGAGCTCCAGGCCCGGCCGGACAGCCCCTACCGGCTGAGCTGGTATCTCCCCCTGGACCCGGAGGCCCAGCGCCGCCGGGAGGCCTTCCGGGGGGCGCTGGAGAAGTGAGCCCCTACTCTCCCCTTAGATTTTCCCGCAGCAGGTCCATAAACAGCTCCATGGCCGGGGTGACCCAGCGCCTCTTGTGCCGGGCGCACAGGGCGGGGAAGCGGACGCCGGAGACGGGGGATTCCAGCTCCAGGAGCAGGCCCCGGCCCAGCTCCTCTCGGGCGGCGAACCGGGGCAGGTAGGTGAACCCCAGGTCGGACATGACACACCGCTTGATGGTCTCGATGCTCCACAGCTCCAGGGTGGCGTCCAGGGTGATATCCCGCTTCCGCAGGTAGTCCTCCAGCCGGCGGCGGAAGATGCTGTCCGGCTCGTCGGTAACCAGGGAGACCGGCTTGCGCTGTCCCGGCGTGGTAAAATCCCGGTGGGCGAACTGGGGAGCGGCCAGGAGAATGACCTCGTATGCCCCCATGGGCTCTACCTCCAGCACGTCCCGGCTCCAGTCCATGTCGTACCCCACCCCTAGGTCGCAGGCCCCGGAGCGCACATTTTCCGCGATGTCCAGACAGTTCCGGCTGCGGATCACCAGCCGTACCTGGGGGGCCAGCCGGCGGAATTTTTGAATGACCGGCTGCACCTGGTAACACAGCAGGGTTTCGGCCATGTCCACCCGGAGAACGCCGGAGGGCTCCCGGCCTTCCTGCCCGATCTGGGCCAGCCGGTCGGCTGCCAGCAGCAGCTCCCGGGTCTGGGGGAGAAAGCGCTCCCCCATCTGGGTGAGGACCATCCGCCGCCCTGTCCGCTGGAACAGGGGGAGCCCCAGCTCCTCCTCCAGCTGCTGGATATGGATGGTGACGGTGGATTGGGTATAGCCCAGGGCTTCAGCGGCCCGCTGGTAGCTGCCCCGGTCCACAATGGCCTGGAAGGTGCGCAGATTTTTCAGCTCCATAGATGTTCCTCCCTGCACGGCTCGTTTATAAAATGTCAAAACGCCCGGTCGGCGGTTCTTTCGCCGTTTTGCATTTCTCCATTTTCAAACAGCGCCTAAGATGCAAACATTGATTTTATCAATAGTATACTTGAAAAACATTCGCTTTTCAAATGTGATTTTTTCTGGTAGGATGGGGCCACCGAAGAAAGGATGGTGGCTGCGATGCCGATCTCTCTGATTTCCAGCTTTTTGCTCTACTGCTTTGTGGGGGGCATTACCCCCGGACCCGCGAATCTCTGCTCGCTCAGCGCCGCCCTGCGCTACGGCCGGGGGCCGGCGCTGCGGCAGTGGCGGGGACTGTTCTGCGGCTACTTCCTGGACGCCATGGGGGCGGTGGCCCTCACCTGGCTGCTGGGGACAGCGCTGAACCAGTATGTGGGGATGCTCTCCTGGGCGGGGGCGGCCTATTTGCTGTGGATGGCCTGGCACATGCTCCGCTCCGGCGGCGCCGGCCCGGACCAGGACCCGGCGGCCCCTTCCTTCAAGGGCGGGCTGCTGCTTCAGCTGACTAACGTAAAGGTAATCGTCTTCTGTGTGGCCGCCCTCAGCGGCTATGTGCTGCCCTACGCCCAGTCCCTGTGGGCCCTGCTGGCAGTGGGGCTGTTTCTCCCCTTCACCGGGCCGCTGTGCAATCTGGTGTGGCTGTTTGCCGGGGCGGCGCTGCAAAGGGCCTTTGCCAGCCACCGCCGGGTGGTGGACATGGTCATGGCCGCCTCTCTGGTCCTGTGCGCGGCCAGCCTTGTGGCCCCAATAAAATAAAAACCGAAAATTGGGAAAAAATTTTTCGTGACATTTTCCCGCCGCTGGTGTATCATGTGGGCAGAAACAAAAAATATTTGGAAAGGACTGATTCCAATGAGCTATTTAAAGCGTAAGCTTCGGGAGCGGGAGTTTTTAAGCCTGACGCGGGAGCTGCTGGATTCCGACCAGGTGCGGATGATGGGCCGGTGGAAGCACCATGGACCGGTGACCACCCTGGACCACTCCCTGTTTGTGGCCTTCAGCGTTTTCCGCATCGCGCGGATGCTCCGCCTGGACGTGCGCGCCGCTGTCCGCGGGGCCCTGCTCCACGACCTGTACCTCTACGACTCCCGGGACAAATCCGCCCATCCGGGCAACCAGTGCTTCGACCACCCCCGGTTCGCCGCCCGGAACGCCGCCGCCCTCACGCCGCTGACCGACAAGGAGCGGAACATCATCCTGTCCCACATGTGGCCGCTGGGGGGCGCCCTGCCCCGGTCGCTGGAGGCCTGGATGGTGGACCTGGTGGACACCATCTGCGCCGGGCTGGAGATCTCCCGCATCTGCCGCCCCTCCCGCCTGCGGGAGCATCTGGGGGTGCGCCCGCTGCTGCCCGCCGCCTGACAAAAGACAAGCAACCGCCCGTCCAGAGCATGGATGGGCGGTTTTTGGCGATTCTGGCGATTTTTTGCAGAAATAATTGTGTTTTTGTGCCAATGAAAAATATTTCCTAATGGTGGAAAAAGAGAAAAAGATATGGTATACTATCCTCGGAAAATCTGTGCCTCATAGGAGGGAAACTATGAACGACTATTCCGCCCCGCTTCAGGCCAAGCGGGAACAGCTGCTCCAGGCTGGCGTACTTATGATGGACCCTGCCGCAGTCTATGTGGAGGACGAGGTTACGGTGGGAGCGGGCACTCTGCTCCTCCCCGGCACCATCCTCCGGGGGAAAACGGTTATCGGAGAGAACTGCTGCATCGGCCCCCAGGTGATGCTAACAGGCTGCACAGTGGAGGCGGGCTGCACCATCAACGCCTCTCAGTGCGAAGAGAGCGTGATCGAGAGAGACTGCCAAATTGGTCCCTACACCCATATCCGGCCCCACTGCGTGGTGGGAGCGGGGTCGAAAATCGGGGCCTTTGTCCAGCTGAAGAACTGCAACCTGGGCAGGGGAACCAAGATGGCTCACCTTACCTATGTGGGGGACAGCGACGTGGGCGAGGACTGCAACTTCGGCTGCGGCACCGTCACCTGCAACTACGACGGCTTTAAAAAGCACCGCACCACCATCGGCAGCCACGTGTTCGTGGGCTGCAACACCAACCTCGTCCCCCCTGTGACGGTGGGCGACGGGGCCTTTATCGCCGCCGCGTCCACAGTGACGGAGGACGTTCCGGAAGACGCGATGGTCATCGGCCGGGTCCGCCAGGAGGTCAAAGAGGGCTGGGCGGCGGAGAACCGGCGCAGACATGGGAAATCGTGAGGAGCGGCCTCACAAAAGCAGGAAGGAAATACAGAAGAGAGGAACCGGCTGGAGCCGGTCCAAAAACGGGAGGATGAAAGTCACTATGATAGCACATGGGAAGGACATCAAGGTCATCACCGGCAACTCCAACCCCGCGCTGGCTGCGGACATCTGCAAGGAATTGGGGATTCCCTTGGGCAACTCTGTGGTGGGCTCCTTTTCCGACGGGGAGAACTTCGCCTCGATCTACGAGACGGTCCGGGGTTCAGACGTGTTTGTGGTCCAGTCCACCTGCTCCTTCGTCCGGGAGGGCCAGGAGGGCGGCGCACAGAACTGCACCGTAAACGACGCACTGATGGAGCTGCTCATCATCATCGACGCCCTGAAGCGGGCCTCCGCCGGCCGGATCACCGCTGTAATCCCCTACTTTGGCTACGCCCGCCAGGACCGGAAGACCAAGCCCCGGGACCCCATCTCCGCCAAGCTGGTGGCCAACCTGATTACCACCGCCGGCGCCGACCGGGTGCTCACCATGGACCTCCACGCCAACCAGATCCAGGGCTTTTTTGATATCCCGGTGGACAATATGCTGGGCTCCCCCATCTTTGTGGATTACTTTAACCGCAAGTTTAAGGACAACAAGGAGAACACCATGGTGGTCTCCCCCGATGTGGGCTCGGTGGCCCGGGCCCGGGCCTTCGCCCAGAAGCTGGATATGCCTCTGGCTATTGTGGATAAGCGGCGGCAGAAGGCCAACTCCTCTGAGGTGATGAACATCATCGGCGATGTGCGGGACAAGCGGGTGATCCTGCTGGACGACATGGTGGACACCGGCGGCTCCCTGTGCCACGCCGCCAAGGCCCTGGTAGAGATCGGCGGCGCAAGAGACGTCACCGCCTGCGCCTCCCACGGCGTACTCTCCGGCCCCGCCATCCAGCGCATCCAGGACAGCGTGCTGGACGAGGTGGTCTTCCTGAACACCATCCCCCCCAAGCCCGACGTCCAGTGCGGCAAGATTCGCTATATCTCCGTGGCCCACCTCTTTGCCGAGGCCATCAGCCATATCTATATGGAGACGTCGGTCTCTCCCCTGTTTGTGTAAATAAGTTCCGGGGCGGGCGGAGGCCCGCCCCTTTTTAAAGCGAGGAAACAACCATGTTTTTCAAAAAGGACGCCGCCGGCGTGAGCTGGCTGCTGGTCTGCCTGGGCAATCCAGGGGATAAATATGAAAATACCCGGCACAACGTGGGGTTTATGGTGGCCGACGAGGTGGCCGAGCGCCAGGGGAAGCCCATTCAGCGGCTGAAATTCAAGGCGCTGACCAATATCCTCACCATCTCCGGCGAGAGGGTGCTGGTGATGAAGCCTGTCACCTATATGAACCTGTCCGGAGAGGCGGTGCGCCAGGCGGTGGATTTTTACAAAATTCCCCCCGGCCGGGTGCTGGTGGTGTCTGACGACACCGCCCTGGCAATCGGCCGGCTGCGCATCCGGCAGAAGGGGTCCGCCGGGGGGCACAACGGGCTGAAAAACATCATTCAGCACCTGGGCACCGACCAGTTCCCCCGCCTGCGGGTGGGGGTGGGGGAAAAGCCTCACCCCGACTACGATATGGCCGACTGGGTGCTGGGCAAATTTACAGGCGAGGACAAAAAGACCATCGAAGCCGCGGTCAAACGGGCCGCCGACGCCATCGAGTGCATCCTGGAACAGGGAATTGACCGGGGTATGGGGAAATTTAATGGGTAAATGAGCGCGGCGGGGTTTTCCCCCGCCGCTTGCGCATTCTGTCGTATTTTGATATAATGGCTGTGCTGCCCGATATAACCCAATCTGTGGCAACAGAGAGGGGGTGGAGCCAATGGAATTCCTAACAAACATATTGGTGTCGGTTGTGGCAAATGTAATTGGTCATTGTATTTGCAAATGGTTTGACCGGCACGACAAGGGCAGATAAGCCTAAAAAGATTCCCGGAGAGTGGCCCCTCTCCGGGAATCTTTTTTGCTGTGAAGCCAATGTATCCTAACAAACCTTATGGTCAAGCCAATTATACCACAGCCGGTTCAGTATATGCAAGAGGGAAATAAAAATAGTTGAGGCAGAAATAAAAATAGTTGAGGCAGCCTGTGGCCGCCCCTACATAAAATCTTCCAATGGACATTCCCACTTCCCCGCCGCTTGCGCATTCTGTCGTATTTTGGTATAATTGCTGTGCTGCCTCACCCAAACTGGCAACAGGGAGGGGGTGTGGTCAATGGAAATCCTTGTAGACGTATTGGTGACGGTCGTAGCAAATGTGATCGGCGTATACATTTGTAAGTGGCTTGACCGTCACGGCAGAGGCAGATAAGCACAGAATGACCCCCCGGAGAGCGGCGACTCTCTGGGGGGCCGTTTTTGTGGCCAATGTGTCCTCGTAGACCTTTCGGCTGAGTTGATTATACCACAGCCGGTTCAATATATGCAAGAGGGAAATAAAAATTTCACTCCTCGTTCTCCTCGGCGTGCTGCCACAGGACCCGCCGGATATAGCCGGTGAGGGAGCGCTGATTTTCCTCCGCGAGCTGATTCAGCGCGTTGTAGAGCCACAGCGGCAGGCCGACAGTCACCTTTTTGTCAAGTCTCTTCATAGTGCCACCCCCATGCATCATTATACGCATATTAGCAGAAAATGCAACCCCTTGTATTTTGGTTGTATCAAATATACACTATGTAACATACAATAGTGCAAGGCGGTGTTAAAAATGCCAGAGACTTTATTGGTAAATCGAACAAGGTTTACGTCTTCGTTAAAGAATGAGTTAGCAAAGGAACTTGACTTGCTGGCGCAGAAAACCCGGATACCAAAATCAAGATTGCTGGACGAAGCGGTTGAAGACCTTTTGAAAAAGCACGAAAAGGATGGCTGAGTAAGCCATCCTTTTCGTTTATCGAAACTCCCGAACAAAGCCCCTGGCGAAGAGGGGGTCAACGTCAAAGATAACAGGGTCGCCGGAGGAGCACTTGACATTGGTGACATCCACAAGGGTTTCGGTGGTGCCGACGGGGCCGATAATCCGGGCCCTCTGCCCGCCGACCCGGACGGAGCGGCTTTTCGACCGCCTCCATTTCCGCAGCATGCCCCAGAAGGAGGTCTCTCTGGGGCGCTCCACCCCGAGGCCGTTCTGGTAGCCCGCGGGGAGCACCGCCACCCGTGTGGGCCTTTTGAGTATGATAGGCTTATCGGTGCCCAGGGAGTGGCCCTTAGGCAGCCAGCGGACCTCGGCCAGGGGGACCTCGCCAAAGCCTACCGTTTTCAGCTGGTCGTCTCTGGTGCGGCGGCACCGGCCCAGGATGGCGGAGCCCGCCCGCACCCCGTCCAGCCGGGCGCTGTCGTTGTGGAGCAGAGCGAAGGAGCCCGCGGCGTGGACAATGCCTGTCTCATAGCCGCTCTTGTGGACGGTGTCCAGCACCTGGTGGAACTGCTCCAGCTGGCGGGCGGCCTCCGGGTCGTTGAGCTTCATGCCGTGGAGCTGGGTATAGATGCCCTCCAGGGCGACATTGGACAGGGAGCGGTAAGCCAGCAGGATTTTCTCCGGCTCGCTGACCAGAAAGCCGCCGAAGCCCATGCCGGTGTCCACCTGGATGTGGGCGCAGGCCACGGTGGCCCGGTTTTCCGCCAGGGCGTTGAGG
>JAAWEX010000019.1 GCA_022794495.1 Lawsonibacter sp.
ATGCAAGTTGGCGCAGTAGGAGGGATTCGAACCCTCGAGCCCTTATCAGGCTACACGATTTCCAGTCGTGCTCGTTATGACCACTTCGATACTACTGCACGTATACCGCTGTCCTAGTCAGTGAGACAGCATCATGTATTATACCAGTTTTTTCTCGAGAGTCAAGTCTTTTTTTAAAAAAAGTCATTTTTCTTTTTGACGTAAAACAGATGGGCCGCTGAACGCCGGCGGGAGAGCCGAGCAAGCTCCGCCGCCGGCATCTGCTTTACTTATTTTGCGGCTTCAAAGGCTGCGTAGAGGGTCATGGGTTCCAGGCTGTGGTCCTCCGGCAGGGTGACGGTGCCGTCCTCGCCGGGCTGAAAGCGGACCGTCATGGTCACACTGTTTCCGGAGTTCTCCCGAACGGCCCAGCCGGCGAAGCGCTGGCCCTGGGGGGCAGTGACGGCAGGGGGTGTGAAGCTGCGGTCGCCGGAGCTGACAAAGACATGTCCGAGCGCCTCTTGTCCGTTCATAAAGAGCAGGCGGGTGTGTACAATCTCCTTCTGGACATCCATATTGGTCATCTCAAAGGCCCGCCAGCTGCCGCCGGTCTTGTGGAAAAAGAAGGTGCTGTCCACGGTATAGGGCTTGAGGGTGCCGTTTCCGCGCCGGACCTTCATGTCCATGGTGACTCTGGCGGAGAACAGGTCCGGGCTGTAGCGGCAGTACTCGCTGATGGATTCGTTTTCAAAGCTGTGGCCGGAGGTGTTTTTGATCCAGATCTCACTGGAACGGATGGTCTGATAGATCTGGCTCTGGCTGTCAAAATACTTCTGAAGCTGGGCGGTGGTGGACTGACGGATCATAAACTTGGCGTAGCTCTTGGCCGCGCCCAGAAGCATGGAGCGCTCCTCCTCGCTGGGCTGGTCCTGGGGGACCTGGGCGGTGAAGCAGTTCGTATTCGCGTCGTAGGTGAGGGGGAGGGAGGCCCCGGTCTCATCCAGCACAGTGACCTCGGCCTGACGGATGGTGCTGACCTGGGTTTGCCAGACTGTGGTGCGAGGGCCTGAGACGCCCTGAGGCAGGTAGTGTTCGGCAGCCGTCTGAATCCGCTGGACTTGGCAGTCCTCGCCCAGCTCGGCGCCGTTGACCAGTACCCGGCAGCCGTCCGCCGCCCGGACAGTGACGGTTCCCGTCTGACCCAGCAGCATCTCCACGCTGTCCAGCTGCCAGGCTGTTTCGCCGTCCTGGCCCTTGTTCACCAGAGTGAAGGCGGCCACGCTGTCGCTCCCCGCCTTGACGATATAACGCCGGTCTCCGGACAGGCCGGCGGAGGTCTCTACCAGGGTCAGCTCTTGTCCGGCGGTCAGCTCCTCCATGGACTGGATAAAGCCCTCGCGGCCTTGATAGACAGTGCCGTCCAGGTTGGCCTCGTCATAGACCCGGCCCCAGTCGGCGGGGGAGAAGAGGGTCTGAAAGATCTCTTGACTGGTGTGCTTGGGCTGGGCGGCTTCAAAGCGGGTGAGCCAGGGCCGCAGAAGACCAAAGCGGATATAGCAGAAGACCAGCAGCAGAACCAGGAGGATGGCCAGCAGTACCTTATAAAAGATGCTCTTTTTCTCACGCTTCATAGTGCTTCCCCCTTATTTCCCGTCCAGGGGTCGCACCATAAAGGCGGTGGGCATCCGCCGGGGCTCCTCCTGAAGCAGGGAGACATTGTTGACAAACTGCACCTGCCCGGCCTCGTCCCGCAGGAGCATTACGGTGGAGGAGCCGCCGTCCAGGTTGCAGGCGTTTACCGCGCCGTACTCCACCATGATGTCGATGGTGTCGCCATAAGTGGCGCCCAGACTGCCTGCCTGGCGGCCGTCCACGCACAGGAAGATTACTGTGCCGTCGGCCCGCTGGCCGATGACCGTTCTGGGGTTGAAGCCGGAGTTGGTGTTGTAGGCCTCCTCATTGACAGCGCCGTTCATAATGAGGACCGGGCCGTAGCAGCAGCCGTCCCGAATGCGGGCCTGCTTGGCCTCGTCGGCGGACATGGTTTTGGAGACCACCAGAATATTGTCCTCGTTGAAGCCGGCAAAGCCGTAGTAGGAGCTGCCGTCGTTCCATAGGATATCCCCATCGGAGACCACCAGCCCGCAGGGAACGCTGCCCACCTCGGGGCTGACGGTGCCGTTATCAAAGAAGGCTCCGCCGTTGATGGCGGCCACAGCCCCCTCGGTCTCGATCTGCCGGTTGATCCGAACCCCCGGCTTGCTCCGGGAGTAGCTCCGGGCGGAGGGGGCCAGGTAGACGCGGGAGGGGTCCCGAATGAGCATGACATAGGCGTTATAGGTGTCGCCGCTGACCTCCTCCACCCGCAGGCCGTCGGGGCAGTCGGCCCACTCGTCACTGTTGAGGATGTCCTCGGTGCGGATGATGACCTGGGAGGGGTCGGACTGCTCATCGGGCAGGTCGGCGGCCACTTTGGCCCTGATCTGATCTACCGTCTCCTCACCCACGAAGACCGCCGGCACCCACTTGGTGGCGCTGGCCTCCAGCAGAGACATGGTCAGCACGTTTCGGGCGGTCTCAGAGGGACCGTTGAACACCTCGTCCATAATCATCCACAGTCCAGCGGCCAGGACGGCCACTACCGCCAGGATGGACAGCAGCCCCCGTCCGAGATAGCGCAGGACCCGGTGGGGCTTTTTGCGGGGGGCGGCCCGCTTGCCGCCCCTGGTGATTTCGTCGTTCATATCAGCTGTTTCCTTTCTGTTGATCTTTTTTTTCTGATGCGAAGACCCAGCGGTGCTGAACCATGTAGCTGCCTACAAAGAGCACCACCATAACCGCGGTGTAGAGGACGGTCCGCAGGAAGGTCTGTCCGTCGCCCACGTGCAGCAGACGGAACAGCCCCTCGGTCAGCGAAAATTGGGCGGCCAGCACAGGCAGAGCCAGGGTGTAGTACCGGACTAAGGACCGGCCCAGGGGCACGCCGCTGCGAAAAACCAGGCTGCGGTTCATGGCAAAGTTCAGCAGAGAGGAGAAGAACCGGGCCCCCACGGTGGCGGCGGCGTTAAGGGCTGTTCCGCTGAGGAAGGCCGCCAGCAGGAGGGACAGCAGGGCGAACAGCCCGCTGTCTGCCACGGCGCTGACCACAGAGCTCACCGCGTAGCGGAAGAAGTGGGCCAGAATCAGCCGATAAATCTTCCAGGAGTCCCGGAGGACGTGAAAGTGGGATTCGCTGTTGTTGTCCAGGTAAATGGTGCGGATTGTGGTTTCCCCGTAGGGGATGCCCTGGTCCTTCAGGGCCAGGAGCATGTTGGTCTCGTACTCGTACCGCTCCCCGGCCACGGCGGCGAGGGCCGCCAGATATTTCCGGGGAATGGCGCGCAGGCCGGTCTGGGTGTCGGACAAGGTCATGCCGCAGAAGATTTTAAAGACGGCGCAGGTGATGCGGTTGCCCATTCGGGAGCGGGGAGGCACGTCGGGCAGAGAGAAGTCCCGGCATCCCAGGACCACCTGCTCCCGGTCCAGCATCTGCCGGGCACAGGCGAGGGCGTCGTTTGGGTGGTGCTGGCCGTCGCCGTCCACCGTTACCACCCCGCTGCACTGGGGCCGGTTCTCCAGCAGCCAGGCGAAAGCGGTCTTCATGGCGGCCCCCTTGCCCCGGTTTACCTCATGGTGCAGGAGGGTGACCTCTGGGTGTTGGGCCGCCTGCTCGAAGAAGGGCAGGGCTTCCGGCCGGCTGCCGTCGTTGACCAAGACGATGTGGGAAAAGCCGGCGGCCAACAGGCCGTCTATGGTATCCGCTAGAGTCTGGGTCGGATTCAGGGAGGGCAGTACCACTGACACCGAACCCCATGCTGAATTGTCACGCATCCGCGACCCCTCCGTTTGCTTTTTAGAAATCAGACGGTTAAAACCGACATACTTCGAATTTTAATAATACCACACCGCAGGGGATTTGTCATCTGGCATATAAAAAAATTCAGCTTTTTCTTGGGGGATTTTTTGGGAATTTCCACATTTTTAGGACCTGCAAGGGGGGCGGCCCGGCCTGAAAAGGGCGGTTTCGTGCGGTTTATGGAAATTGAGCCGGAAAAAATATCTCGACTTCACCATGTGAGTATGTTATACTAAAAAATGTAATTATCTTTATGGAATGTATGCCATGATAAGATTGCTTTGTGTCCGTTGAAAGTTTTAAGCGTTTTCTTGAGAGGAGTGGCAAATCAATGAAAGAATTTGTGTATGCGGCAGTAAAAGAGGAGTTTGACCAGTGGAAGGCCAGGGGGCTGTCCCTGAATATGGCCCGGGGCAAGCCCAGTCTGGAACAGCTGGAGCTGTCCCGCGGATTGTTCACGGCGCTGGATTTTGACGACTGCATGGACGACGGCGTGGACGCCCGGAACTATGGCGAGCTGGCCGGAATGCCCAGCGCCCGGAAATACTGGGCGGAGCTGCTGGATATCCACCCGGACCAGTGCTTTGTGGGCGGAAGCTCCAGCCTGAATATGATGTATGATTTTATTGCCAAGGCCTGGAGCAATGGCCTGCTTCACAGCGAAAAGCCGTGGTCCCAGCAGCCTGGAATTAAGTTTCTGTGTCCGGTTCCCGGTTATGACCGGCATTTTCGGATTACCCAGTCCTTCGGCATTGAACTGATTCCGGTAAAAACCACGCAGGCCGGCCCCGACATGGACCAGGTGGAGCGGCTGGCGGCCGATCCCCTGGTAAAGGGCATCTGGTGCGTGCCCAAGTACTCCAACCCGGACGGAAATATCTACTCCGACGAGACCATCCGCCGTTTCGCCGCCCTGAAGCCGGCGGCCCCCGACTTTGTGGTGGTCTGGGACAACGCCTACTGCGTCCATGAGATTCGGGGGGATTTTGTGCCCTTCCCCGATATTCTGGCCATGTGCGCCCAGGAGGGGAGTCCTGATCTGGTGGTGGAGTTCGCGTCCAGCTCCAAAATCACCTTCCCCGGAGCTGGCATGTCGGTGATGGCGGCCAGCGCGGCCAACATCGAATATCTCTGCCAGCTGGCCAGCGCCCAAATGATCAGCGGCGACAAGGTGAACCAGCTGCGCCAGGTCAAGTTCTTAAAGGACAAGGCCCACACACTGAATCTGATGAAGAAGCACGGAGAGCTGCTGCGCGTCCGCTTTGACGCCTTCTTAAAGGAGCTGGACGAGGAGATTAAGCCCCTGGATATTGCCCGCTGGACCAACCCCCAGGGGGGATACTTCATCAGCCTGTACACCAGGCCGGGCTGTGCCAGACGGACGGTGGAGCTGTGCCGGGAGGCCGGTCTGGTGATGACCGACGCCGGGGCGGCTTATCCCTATGGAAACGACCCGGAGGACAGCCACATCCGCATCGCCCCCTCCTTCCCCCCGCTGGAGGACGTGGAGCTGGCGGCAAAGCTGTTCTGCGTCTGCCTGAAGCTGGCTGCGCTGGAAAAAATGGGGGGCTGATTCCGGCGCGTGATTTCTGTGGGCTGGGCGCAGATATATGAAAAACAAAATTCTGAAAAAATTTTTTAAAAAAGTACTTCCCTTTTTTTGCGGCATATGCTATAATGCTGATGTAAGGAAGCGTTTTTGAGCGCCCGACAGGGCGGAGAGCGATAATCCATGGAATGGAGGCTGTATTATGAAAGGGTTAAAGCGTTTGGTCCCACTGGCATTGGCGGCGGCGCTGCTGGCCGGCTGTGCCCAGGGTGTGGGAGCGGGAGTGTCTTCCAGCGGCGCTCCGGAGGATGAGGTCTATGTAGATCGAGTGGTGCTGGAGCAGATTTTGATTGAAGATGAGCCTGTACCCCTGTCCAGCGCGCCCATCGCGCTGAGCGGCATCCTGCTGCCGGAGGCCTCCGGCAAGCAGGTAAAGGAGAGCAGCCGTGCGATAATTGACTATTCCAACGTCAAGGACGGCTATGTGATGGTGAAGTTTACCGCTTCCACCGATAAGCGGCTAAAGGCGCTGGTGCAGGGCCCCTCTTACGCCTCGAAGAAGCTTCAGTACAGCTATGACCTGAAGGCGGGCGAGTGGGTAACCCTCCCCCTGTCCGACGGAAACGGCGACTACACTGTGCTGGTGTGTGAAAACAGCAGCGGCACAAAGTATGCCCAGGCGGTGAGTCAAAAGTTCAAGGTGACTTTGGCCGACGAGTTTGCGCCCTTCATCCGACCCAACCAGTATGTGGACTACGCCTCGGCCACTAAGACGGTGGAAAAGGCCAAGGAGCTGGTGGGGAAGGAGACCGACACCCTAAAGCGGGTGGGTATTATCTACAATTTTGTGGTAAAAAATCTGACCTACGATAAAAACCTGGCCGCCACCGTTCAGAGCGGCTACCTGCCCGTGTTGGACGACGTGCTGGCCGCCAAGAAGGGCATCTGCTTTGACTATGCTGCCCTGATGGCCGGGATGCTTCGCAGCTTGGGCATACCCTGCAAGCTGATAACAGGCTATGTCCCTGTGGGCAACGGACAGACCGGCTATCACGCTTGGATCAGCGTCTGGTCGGAGGAGACCGGCTGGGTAGAGGGCGCCATCTACTTTGATGGCACCGCCTGGCAGCGGATGGATCCCACCTTCGCCTCTTCCAGCAAGGGCAGCGACACCATTATGAAGTATATTGGGGACGGGACCAACTACAGCGAGAAATATATCTACTAAATAAAAATCGTTTTCCCTCTTTACGAATGAGACAATTTGGTTTAAAATGGGCTTGCGGCTCTCCGCGGGCCCATTTTATTGATTGTACGCCGGACAGGACCGGCGTAAGAATGGAGCTGTTTATGAGTAAAAACAATCTAAGCCATGAGGAGCTGTCAGATCTGTGTCTGGAGCTGTCCATGCTCCTCCACGCCGGCGTAGGAAGCGGAGACGCGCTGTCCCTGCTGGCGGAAGAGAGTGACTCCGCTTACCGGTCCATGCTTTCCGCGATGGCGGAACGGGTGGACAGCGGGTCGCGCCTGTCCCAGGCTATGCGGGAGGAAGGCCGTTTCCCGGTCTATGTCTGCGGCCTGGTAGAGGTGGGGGAGCAGACCGGCCACGCCGAAGAGGCTTTGGCCGCCCTGTCCCGGTATTACGAGGGCCGGGCCCGTATGGACCGGCGAATTAAAGGCGCCCTGCTATACCCGGCGGTGATGCTGATGCTGATGCTGGTGGTTATTGCTGTGCTGCTGGTGCGGGTGCTGCCCATTTTCGACGACGTCTACGCCTCCCTGGGCGGACGGCTCACCGGCGTGGCCGGCGGACTGCTCTCGCTGGGGCGGGCGCTGGACAGTGTGATGCCTGTGCTGTGGGTGCTGCTGGCGGCGGTTGTGCTGCTGCTGGCCGCCTTTGCTGTGCTGCCAGGCTTCCGGGAGAAGCTAACCGCCCTGTGGAGGGGCAGCCGGGGAGACAAGGGTGTGTCCCGCAAGATGAACGATGCCCGGCTGGCCCAGGCGCTGGCGATGGGCATGGCCAGCGGAATGCCCATGGAGGAAGCGGTGGGGCTGGCCTCCAGCCTGATGGCGGACGTGCCCCAGGCTAAGGCCCGCTGCGCCGACTGCCAGGCCCGGCTGGACCGGGGAGAGCGGGTGACCGACGCCATGCGGGACAGCGGCTTGCTTCCCGCCGCGCCCTGCCGGCTGCTGGAGCTGGCTCAGCGCAGCGGCGCCGGAGACTCCGCCATGGAGAAGATCGCCGCCAGCCTGGCCGAGGACAGTGAGAGCGCCCTGGAGGAGCGGGTGAGCCGGGTGGAGCCCGCCCTGGTGCTGGTCTGCTCCATCCTGGTGGGCCTGATTCTGCTGTCTGTGATGCTGCCGCTGATGCACATCATGTCGGCTATTGGGTGACGCCATGAGAAAGAGAAAAACTGCCTGGGGCGGGCTGCTCCAGGGGCTGCTGCTGCCGGTGTTTGTGGTGGGGATTCTGGTGTTCTTTTCCACCGCCCTGAACAGCCTGGACAGCGGCCGTGACGCCGAGGACCTGCGGCAGCTGGAGGACACCCTGCGCCGGAGCTGCGTGGCCTGCTACGCGGCTGAAGGGATCTATCCCCCCGACCTGGATTACTTAAAGGACCACTACGGCGTCCAGGTGGACGAGGAGCGGTATACGGTGTTTTACAGTGTGTTTGCCGAGAATTTAATGCCGGATATTACGGTGCTGGAGAATAAGACATGAGACGAAAGCCGATTCAACATCACATCGACGCCCTGGCGGCTCTGCTGCTGTTTGGGGTGTTCGCGGCCTGCGTGCTGGCGGTGCTGCTCACTGGCGCACAGGCCTACCGCCGGCTGACCCTCCGGGATCAGGCGGCCTACGACCGGCGCACCTGTGTGCAGTACCTGGCCACCCGTGTGCGGCAGGCCGACCATGCCCAGGGAATCGCGGTGGAGGACTTTGGAGGCGGCTCCCTGGTGCTCAACGCCGACAGCCCTTACCCCACCTGGATTTACTGCCAGGACGGCTGGCTGATGGAGCTGTTCTGTCTGGCGGAGGACCGCCCCGGCCCGGAGGACGGACAGCGGCTGATGGAGGCCCAGAAGCTGGAGCTGTCTCTGGAGGACGGACTGCTCACCATTGACGTAACCACCGCCGGCGGAGCTCAGGAGACGGTTATGCTGTCTCTGCGCGGGGAAGAGGGGGTAGACGCATGAAGAGTAAAGCGCCCCTGGCCATGATGGAGCAGATGGTCATGCTGCTGGTATTTGCCTTGGCGGCTGCTCTGTGCCTTCAGGCCTTTGTAAGCTCCGACCAGATGTCTAAGGGCAGCGAAGCCAAGGATCGGGCTGTGCTGCTGTGCCAGAATGTGGCGGAAGCCATCCGCAGCAACGGCGGAGACGCCGGCGAGGCCCTGCGTACGGTAACCGGGCAGAGCCTTACCACAGACGGCCACGGGTTTCTCGCCCAATTTGACGAGAATTGGAACTTGATGGAAGTTGACGATTCGTTCAGCTTCGGAAGGCAGTACTATTTCGCGCGGGCCAATGAGATTGACAGCGCGGTTCCCGGCCTGCGCAAGGCGGAGGTCTATGTGGAATCTGTCGCCCCCTCTGACGGGGAGGTAACCCGCATTTTTCAGCTTGAGGTGGCCTGGCAGGAGGTGAGCGCCCATGGGTGAGCGGAAAAAAGAGAGCTTCGCGCCGCCGGCCCTGGGGGGCAGCTCCCTGCTGGTGGTCTTCGCCGTGCTGGCCCTGACGGTGTTCGCCCTGCTGTCTCTGTCCACCGTCCGGGCGGACGTCCGGCTGGGGGACGCGGCGGCCAAGGCGGTGAGCGACTACTATACCGCCGACGCCCAGGCCCAGGAGATTCTGGCCCGGCTGCGGAACGGGGAGACGCCGGTGGAGGTCACCACCCACACGGAGGACTCCTGGACCCGCATGACCCGCTATACCTACGCCGTTCCTATTTCCGACACCCGGGAGCTCCAGGCGGAGGTGCTGGTGGACCGGGCGGACGGGAGCTACAGCATTCTGCGCTGGGAGGTCCTGTCTGTGGGCGTGTGGGAGCCGGACAGCAGCTTAGACGTCTGGGACGGAGAAATCATTTTTTAAGGGGAGAACTTGAGAACTATGGCACAGCTTTTGGACTACCTGAAGCGCGCGGTGGACGACAACGCCTCCGACCTGTTTATTGTGGCGGGGGGCCCGGTGTGCGAGAAGGTGAACAAGCAGATTGTAACCATTGGAGAGGAGCGGGTCTTGCCTGAGAGCTCCAAGGAGATGGTCACCCAGCTTTACGCCCAGGCCCAGCGGCCCATGGACAACTACCTGCGGGAGGGGGATGACGATTTCTCCTTCTCGGTGGGCGGTCTGGCCCGTTTCCGGGTGAATACATACCAGCAGCGAGGGTCTATGGCCGCGGTGGTGCGGGTAGTGGCCTTCGGCATCCCCGGCTGGCAGGATATGCGCATTCCCCCCCAGGTGATGGACCTGGCCGACCTGACCGACGGCATGGTACTGGTCACCGGTACGGCGGGCAGCGGAAAATCCACCACACAGGCCTGCATTATCGACCGGATCAACCAGACCCGCAGCGGCCATATTATCACCCTGGAGGACCCCATCGAGTATCTGCACCGCAACGATAAGAGCATCATCAGCCAGCGGGAGATCGCCATCGACACTGAGGACTACCTGTCCGCCCTGCGGGCCTGCCTGCGCCAGGCGCCCGACGTGATCCTTTTGGGGGAGATGCGGGACCACGAGACCATCCGCACCGCCATGACCGCCGCTGAGACAGGCCATCTGCTCATCGCCACCCTGCATACCAAGGGCGCGGTGAACACAGTGGACCGGATTGTGGACTCCTTCCCCAGCGGCCAGCAGGAGCAGATACGCTCCCAGCTGTCCATGGTGCTGCGGACAGTGGTATCCCAGCAGCTCCTTCCGGACAAGACCGGAGGGGTGGTGCCCGCTTACGAGATTATGCAGATGAACAGTGCCATCCGCAGCCTGATCCGGGATAATAAGACCCACCAGATCGACAATGCCATTGCCTCCGGCGCGGGGGAGGGGATGATTACGATGGATCAATCCATTCTTAACCTCTATAAGGCCGGGGAGATTACCAGGGAAACCGCCTTGGAATACTCCGACAACCCCGACCAGCTCCAGCGCCGGATGGGCTGAAAGCCTTGAAAATGCCCCGTCTCTGGGCGGCTCTGCCGCCGGAGGGACGGGGTTTTTACTGCTTAAAAGGCGTGGCCGTTTTCTGCTGCTGAAAAAAGTAATTTTCCTGAGAATTTCCTCTAAATCAGCTATTTTCCGTTGACATGAGGAAAATTTTCATCTATAATTGATAATAAATTAGGAGGTGGAAAACTGTGAACAGTCAAAGGAACATGTCTGAACAGATGGGCGCCGCCCTGCGGGACCTGCGCCGGCAGCACGGTCTGACTCTGCGGGAGATGACGAAAAAGACCGGGCTGTCTACCGGCTTCCTCAGCAAAATCGAGCGGGGGTTCAGCCAGCCATCCATTAACAACCTGCACAAGATTTGCTATGTGCTCCACATCGCCATCGACGACCTGGTCCCGCTGAAACAGGATGAGCCGGAACAGGAGCTCCCTGCTGCCGATCTGCCTCCGCTGATAAAAAAGGATCAGCGTTCGCTGATCTATAATGTAAACAACGTGGTCAAGCTGGAGTCGATCTTTTCCTCCAGCGCCCAGTATAAGCTGGATGTGCTCACGCTCTCCGGGGGGAAGGTGGAGTATGCCTCCAAGCACCGCTATGAGGAGATTGGAATTGTTTCCCAGGGAAAGATGGAGATTGAATTTGAGACCGGACAGGTCTATCAGATGGACGAGGGAGACGCGCTTCAGATTCCTGCGGATATCGAACACACTGTGCGCAACCTGTCGGAGAACGTGTGTGTCAGCTTTTGGTTTAAGCTGATGGACGAGGGTGGAGACGCCGAGCTGTGAACCTGGCGGGGGAGTGCTGCGGCTCCGGAGCGCTGGCTGGACAGCGATTGAATGAGAGTAGGAGGCGGAGGCTTTGACAGATACATTTGGCCGGAGGGTGGACTACCTGCGCCTGTCGGTAACGGACCTGTGTAATTATCGGTGCCGGTACTGTATGCCGGCGGAGGGGGTTCCCAAGCGGGAGCATGGGGAAATTCTCTCGGTGGAGGAGTGTATCGAGGTGGTCCAGGCCGCCGCCAGATGCGGGGTGACAAAGGTTCGCCTCACCGGCGGGGAGCCTCTGATCCGCCGGGGGATTTTGGATATTTGCCGGGGGATTGCCGGGATTCCGGAGGTTAGGGAGCTCTGTCTGACCACCAACGGCTCCTTGCTCCCCGAGATGGCCGTCCCGCTGCGCCAGGCGGGAGTGGACCGGCTGAACATCAGTCTGGATACCCTGCGGCCCGACCGCTTCGCGGCGATCACCAGAACCGGAACGCTCCAACAGGCCTTGGACGGCATTGCCGCCGCTGAGGAGGCCGGGTTTACCGGCCTGAAGCTGAATACCGTCCTCATCGGCGGCTTTAACGACGATGAGGTGGGGGATTTTCTGGCGCTGACGGTGGACAGGCCCTGGGAGCTGCGCTTCATCGAGCTGATGCCCATGGGCCCCTGTGCCCAGTGGGAGAAGACGTGCTTTTTGTCCGCCGGAGCGGTGCTGGAGCGGTTCCCTGCGCTGGAGCCCATCGAGGCCCAGGGCGTGGCGCTGCGCTATCGCCTGCCGGGGGCGAAGGGGACGGTGGGCTTTATCTCCCCCGTCAGCCACACCTTCTGCAGCCAGTGCCGCCGCATTCGGGTGACGGCGGACGGCAGGCTGAAAAGCTGTCTCCACAGCCGGGAGGAGCTTGACCTGCGGGGACTGCGGGGCGCGGCGCTGGAGGAGGCGGTCCGACAGGGGATTTTGCAAAAGCCCCTGGAGCACCACTTGTCGGACCGGCCCAGCGATACCCCACGGAGCATGAATCAGATTGGAGGCTGAAGTATGGGAGAGCTGACCCATTTCAACGGACAGGGCCGGGCCAGGATGGTGGATGTGACCGACAAGGCGGTTACCCACCGCACCGCTGTGGCCCAGGGCGAGATTTATATGAATGAGGAGACCTTTGCCCATGTTAAGGCGGGGACCATGAAAAAGGGGGATGTGCTGGCGGTGGCGCAGGTGGCGGGCATTCAGGCGGCTAAACACACCTGGGAGCTGATCCCCATGTGTCATCCCCTGTCCCTCACCGGCATCGACGTCACATTTGCCCTGCTGGAGGACCCCTGCCGGGTGGAGATCACCGCACAGGTCACCTGTACCGGAGTCACCGGCGTGGAGATGGAGGCCCTCACCGCCGTCTCCGCCGCCGCCCTCACCATCTACGACATGTGCAAGGCGGTGCAGAAGGATATGCGTATTGAACATATCCGCCTGCTGTCCAAATCGGGCGGCAAGAGCGGGGACTATCAAATTAAGGAGTGAGTACCATGGCAGTTGTCATTTCGGTCAATATCAGTGAAAAAAAGGGGGAACAGAAGCACCCCGTTCCGGAAATTCAGCTCAAGCTCCGCCACGGCATCGTGGGGGACGCCCACGCCGGCGACTGGCACCGGCAGATCAGCCTGCTGGCAGAGGAGAGCGTAGACACCATGCGCGCCGCCTGTCCCATCCCCCTGGACAGCGGAGTATTCGCGGAGAATATCAACACCCGGGGCATTGATCTGAAAAATCTGCCTGTGGGAACCCATCTGCGTATTGGGGAAACTGAGGTAGAGGTCACTCAGATTGGTAAGGAGTGCCACAGCGACTGCGCCATTATGAGGGCGGTAGGCCGGTGCGTCATGCCCACCGAGGGTATCTTTGCCGTGGTAGTGAAGGAGGGCGCCGTCCGGGCAGGGGACGAGATTGCGGTATTATCCTGAAGCTGCCCTGAGGGGTTTTGAGATGAGAAGGAGGAGTTTTTATGCTGCAAGCCGCCGTGTTAACGGTCAGTGACCGCAGCTTCCGGGGGGAGCGCCCCGACGAGGGTGGCCCG
This sequence comes from Lawsonibacter sp., assembly GCA_022794495.1. Classification (GTDB taxonomy): domain Bacteria; phylum Bacillota; class Clostridia; order Oscillospirales; family Oscillospiraceae; genus Lawsonibacter. The sequence goes on from JAAWEX010000019.1 coordinate 13,447, forward strand.
CTGGTGGCTGGAATTTTGAAGGAGGCGGGCTACGCCGTGGTGAAAACCGCCATTGTCCCCGACGAACAGGGGCAGATCGAATCCGCCCTGCGGGAGCTGGCGGATTCCGGCCAGGTTCAGCTGCTGGTGACCACAGGGGGCACCGGCTTTGCCCCCAGAGATGTCACCCCAGAGGCCACCCTGGCTGTCTGCCAGCGCATGGCCCCCGGCATCCCGGAGGCTATGCGGTATGCCTCGATGCAGGTGACCAGCCGGGCCATGCTCTCCAGGGCCCAGGCGGGTATCCGGGGCGGGACGCTGATTGTCAACCTGCCCGGCTCCCCCAAGGCCGCCCGGGAAAACCTGGAGGCGGTCCTGCCCGCCCTGGCCCACGGGCTGGAGATGCTCTCCGGCCGCCCCGCCGACTGCGCCAGGCTGCCCTAGAGAGGGGCGGCCGATTGTTCAGCAAAAGAGAGAGGTGTAAGCAGTATTTGCTGGAGATGGGCACGGAGGATGGCGGTATCCTCTCCCGGCATATGGGGGAGGAGTGGCGGGGAGATCAAAATAGCCTCAATACAGCGTTACGCACAAAGCATTACATGGAATATAAGACCAGGATGGGGCGGGGGTTTGAGGATTTTGTCCGGGACCGCTCTCCTGGCCGAACAGACCTACGGCTTTTCACCCTGCACAGACGATCCAGACGAGCTGGTTCATTCTGACGCCATCCTGGAGCGGGCAGCGCTGGAAGAAGGCAAGCTGGAGCTGAGACAGCTGGACTGGAAGCAAGTTCCAGGCTGGCTGAGCTTTAATGAGTGGTGGTAATGGAAGAATAAAAAAGAAGGACTGCAAAAGCAGTCCTTCTTTTGTCCTGGAGCGAGTGACGAGGCTCGAACTCGCTACCTCCACCTTGGCAAGGTGGCGCTCTACCAGATGAGCTACACTCGCAACAACATTGCCATTATAGCGTCAGCTGGAGAAAATGTCAACCCCTATTTTAGAAAAATGGAAAAATTTTTTTATGCGGCCGGCTGGGTCAGGATTCCCTCCAAAAGCCCCTGGTGGATGGGCCGCAGCCCTTTGACCCCGCAGAGGTCCGACGGGCGCAGCAGGGTGGGGGGCTTGGGCAGCTCTACCGCGCCGCAGTCCTCCAACAGACCGGCCACGAACTGAGAGCAGAAGTAGTGGTGCCTGCGCTGGAGGGACAGGTTGAAGTAGCAGGCAAAAGCGCCCAGCACGCTGTAGTGGTAGACCTCCCGCTGGGCGTACATGGAGCGCAGCTTCTGCCGCAGGCGGAAATAGGTCTCCTCGCTCACCTTCAGCTCATACAGGCAGCAGGGGACCGCACGGCGGTATACGGTGACCTGTTCCTCAACCAGGCCGGCTGGCAAGGCCAGATAGCGGTATTTTCGGGCAAAGCTGTAGAATGGGCCGTCCGGGCCGTCCAGACCAATGGAGGCGTGGGTGTAGCTGTCACGGGTAGCAAAATGGATCAGCCGGGAGAACCAGGTTCCGGATCGGGTGAGTAAAATATGTATTGTGCGTTCCGCCATGGAACGTCCCTCCTTTCATACGGCTCCGGCGGAGTTTCCGCCGGGCAAAAGGGCCAGCCCTTTTGAAGTCTGTTCTGTTACGATCCAATATTAGCACGGGAAATCTAAAATGAGCTGAAGGATAGATTAAGATTTTCTGAATCCTCGTAAAATAAATAGTAAACCAAAAATAAAAATAGTTGACAGATTGAGAAAAAGATTGTATACTAAAATCAGAACCGGGTTACAATCGGGAAAAGCGAGGTAAAAATTATGGAAACAAAGACAAAAAGCAGCATTTACCCCCTGGCCATGACCGCTATGATGGCGGCGGTGATTGCGGTGGTCGCCCCCTTCTCCATTCCCGCCTGGGGAGAGGTGTCCTTCACCCTGTGCACCTTCGTCCTCTATCTGGCGCCCTATATTCTGGGTTGGAAGCGGGCGGCGATAGCCACGCTGGTTTATATTCTGCTGGGTATGGTGGGGATGCCGGTATTCAGCAATTTCAAGGCCGGCTTGGGCGTGCTGGCCGGTCCTACCGGGGGTTACATTCTGGGCTATATCCCCATGGTGATTTTGGCCGGTCTTGCAGTCAAGAAGTTCCCCAAAAAGCGCTGGCTCCAGCTTGGGGGTATGATTTTAGCCACTGCTGTACTCTATGCCTTCGGTACGGCCCTGTTTTGCGCCCAGACCGGCTCCACCTTAGAGCGGGCGCTCCTGGTTTGTGTGGTTCCCTTCCTTCCCTTCGATTTGGGAAAAATGTTTTTGGCCACCGCCTTGGGCCCCGTCCTGCGGGAGCGGCTGGTTAAGGCGAATATCCATCCGGAAAATTGAATTCCTTCCTCTTTTGCCCGCTGTCTCAGATATATTCTGAGGCGGCGGTATTTTTTCTTGCTTTCCGGGGAAATAAGCCATATAATAAAATGAAAAAAATTTTTACTGCGTGCGATAAAACAACCGTTTCGCGCGTTCCTTATGTGACAGGAGAAATGGACTATGCTGACTCTGCTGGGAGTTCAGACAACCGAAGAGGAGATTCGGAGCCAGGAGCTGGAACAGCTTCTGCTTCAGGTGGGGCGGGGAGACCGGGAGGCCTTTGCCCGGCTGTATGGCTTGACGCGGGGGGCGGTGTATGCCCTGGCGCTGTCTCTGCTCCGGGATGCCCACGAGGCCCAGGATGTGGCGCAGGACGCCTTTGTCCAGGTGTGGGAGCGCGCCCCCTCCTACCGGCCCCAGGGCTCGCCGATGGCCTGGCTGCTCACCGTGACCCGGAACCTGGCGCTAAGCCGCCTGCGCCGGAGCGGGCGGCAGACCGCCCTGGACGAGGAGGCGTGGAACGCCATCCCTGCCGCCGCCCCAGATGTCTCCCCCGAGGACCGGCAGGTCCTCCAGGACGCCCTGGCCAGGCTGGGGGCGGAGGAGCGGCGGATTATCCTCCTCCACGCCGTTGCCGGCCTGAAGCACCGGGAGACCGCCCAGCTGCTGGAGCTGCCATTGTCCACTGTACTGTCAAAATACCACCGCGGGCTGAAAAAGCTGAGAGCCCTGATGAAAGGAGAGAGCGACCGATGACCGACCGGGAACTGGAGCGGAAGCTGGCGGATATGATGACACACGCCGCCCCCGACGACTTGGAAGCCATTCTCTCCCGCTGCGGTGCGCAAAACGGGAGCGTGATGGAAATGAAAGAGCTGAAATCAAACGGGAA
>JAAWEX010000020.1 GCA_022794495.1 Lawsonibacter sp.
TGAGAATAATAAATCCTCCTGCGTGCATCCTTATCTTCGATCCGCTTTTGCACAGGCTTTTCATTGGCCCCATATCGTTCAAGAATCCGCTGCCCCCGGCTGAATTTTCAGCGCGGTTTTTTTCTGGATAAACGCCCGGAAATCCTCCGGCGTGCCCCAGACAAAGCCGTCCTTGCGGTAGATCTGGCCGTGGTTCTTGTCCAGCACAAAGGCGAAGTATTCCTCGCTCTCCCCGATGGCCTTGATCTGCCGGTAGTTCCACCAGGTCTCCGAGCCCTTGGTGCGGTGGATATAGTGGTCGTCCTTAAAGGTGACGTTCACCTCCCGGCCCTCGGGCAGAATCTGCCGCAGGCCCATCAGGCCGTTAACGGTATCTTCCCCCAGTACGCAGGCAATCATAATAGCGGCCATCAGCACATTGATGAACCAGCCCCCCGCGCCTGTCCACACAAACAGCGCCGCCAGACCCAGCTCCACCGCCGCCACCGTGCAGGCGAAGGTGCGCACCGGGCTGCTCCGCCCCCGGCGGACCGTCTTGCGGTTGATTCTCGCCAGGGCAATCATCGCCTTCTGGTCCAGGGTCGTTTGTATCACAATCATTCTCTCACCTCGCAAAAAACGCCCCGAGTCCAAAGGACTCAGGGCGATCATAAACCGCGGTACCACCTGATTTTCCCCAAAACGGGGACGCTCTTCCTTCTGTAACGGGAAGTCCCGCCGCCTCCTACCGCTCCTTCAGAGACAGGGCCCGGAAGCCACCTTCCCCAAGCCGGACCGGGAACTTGCACCGTCCGTCCCCTCTCTGGGCGTCCCAGCATGGGTACTCCTCTTCCGCATTGCCTTTGTTCGGTCAATTATATGCAAAACTGCGGGGATTGTCAAGAGAAACTTGCCCCTTGTCCACGCTTGTCTCACAAATTTAGGAAGGCTGCCGCATGTAGGGCAAGGGCTCTGCCCTTGCCTTATTCCAAGCCTATTTTATCCCCTTACGGGGATAGGCAGGGGTAGAACCCCTGCCCTACATGGGGGTGTCCCCCGGAGGATTTCATGTAGGGGCCGGGCTCCGTCCCGGCCCGCCCCTACGATTGATGTTCGATGGCACGCCTGTAGGGGCGCACATTGTCCGCCCCTACCGCCTGTTCTTCTGATAGATGATATTCAGCCCCTTGAGGAGCAGGTCCTTCTCCAGGCGAATCTCCCTGCGGCACAGGGGGACGATAAACTGGGCCATCCCCCCGGTGGCCACCACGGTGGTGGTACAGCCCAGCTCCTCCTCCACCCGGTCCAGCATCCCGTCCAGCATGGCGGCGGTGCCGTACATAATGCCGCTGCGCATACAGTCCACCGTGTTCTTGCCGATCACCCGCTTGGGCCGGTCCAGGCTGATGCCGGGGAGCTGGGCGGTGCGGGAGGTGAGGGCCTCCAGCGACACCCGGACACCGGGGATGATACATCCTCCCAGATAGGCGCTGCCCTTGCCCACCACCTCGATGGTGGTGGCGGTGCCCAGGTCCAGCAGCGTCAGGGGGGGCTCATACTCCGCCAGGGCGGCGACGGCAATGACAATCCGGTCGCTGCCCACCTGGGAGGGGCTGTCCATCTGGATGTTCAGCCCTGTCTTCAGCCCCGGCCCCACCACCATGGGCGGTTTTCCAATCACCTTCATCACCCCCGTGCGCACCGAGTTAAACACCGGCGGCACCACCGAGGAAATGATGCAGTCCTCAACGTCTCTGGGCTTCACCTCAAACAGGCTCAGCATACTTTTAATCTCCGCCCCGTACTGGTCGGAGGTTTTCAGCCGGTCGGTGGCGATGCGGGCCTCGAAGGCGATGGCCCCGTTCCGGATTCCGCCGATAACAATATTGGTGTTGCCGATGTCGATGGCAAGGAGCATAACAGTTCACCTCAAATACAAACCGGCGGGACAGCCCGCCGCCGCCTATTATACAAGACCGGGCGGGGAGATGCAAGATAAACTTTACAGGCGGCCCGGGAGAGGGTATAATTGTGCGGGGAGGCTCCCCCCTTGAGGGAGCTTGAGAACATAAGGAGGAACCCGCTATGTTAAAGGGAAAAACCATTCTGCTGGGGGTCACCGGGGGGATTGCGGCCTACAAGGCGGCGGCGCTGGCCTCGGCGCTGGTGAAGCAGCGCGCCAAGGTAGAGGTGGTTATGACCGCCCACGCCACCGAGTTTATCGCCCCCCTCACCTTCGAGCAGCTCACCGGCAGCCGCTGCATGGTGGACACCTTCGACCGGAATTTCACCCACCAGGTGGAGCACATCGCCCTGGCCGACCGGACCGACCTGGTCATTGTCGCCCCCGCCACCGCCAACGTGTGCGCCAAGCTGGCCCACGGCCTGGCCGACGACATGCTCACCACCACCATACTGGCCTGCACCTGTCCCAAGCTCATCGCCCCGGCCATGAACACCAAAATGTTTGAAAATCCCGTCACCCAGGACAACCTGGACATTTTGCGTCGGTACGGCTGGGAGGTAATCGCCCCCGCCTCTGGCCGGCTGGCCTGCGGGGCGGTGGGGGCGGGCAAGCTCCCCGAGCCGGAGGTCCTCCTCCAGCACATCCTGCGCCAAATCGCCCTGCCCCACGACCTGGCGGGAAAGCATGTCTTAGTCACCGCCGGCCCCACCCAGGAGGCCCTGGACCCGGTGCGGTATCTCACCAACCACTCCACTGGCAAGATGGGCTTTGCCCTTGCCAGAATGGCCATGCTCCGGGGGGCGGAGGTGACGCTGGTCTCCGGCCCCACAGCCATCGACCCGCCCCCCTTCGTAGAGGTGGTGGACGTCCGCTCCGCTCAGGAGATGTTTCAAGCGGTTTCCGCCCGGCAGGACTGGGCCGACTTTGTCTTCAAGGCCGCCGCCGTGGCCGACTACACCCCCGCCCAGTACGCCGGCGACAAGCTGAAAAAGAAGGACGCCGACCTGTCCATCCCCCTGAGACGCACCCAGGACATCCTCAAGCACCTGGGGGAGCACCGCCGGCCGGGCCAGGTGCTGTGCGGCTTCTCCATGGAGACCCAGAACATGCTGGAGAACAGCCGCGCCAAGCTGGAAAAGAAAAATGTGGACATGATCTGCGCCAACAATCTGAAGGTAGCCGGAGCCGGCTTCGGCACCGACACCAATGTGATGACCGTTATCACCCGCAGCGCCGTGGAGGAGCTGCCGCTCATGTCCAAGGAGGATGCGGCCGGGCGCATTCTCGACATCGCCGTCTCCTTGTACGGCGCATAAATATTTTGTAAATTTTTGAACATCCCCTTGACACAAGTCCGAAATCAGACTAGAATGATGCGAGTCTGATTTCGGACATTTTGTTTGGGAGGACATCCGCTATGGAGGAACTGACCTTTCCGCGCTTTAACGAGGAGAGCGGCCGAATGTACAAGGAGAACGACAGCCTGTACCGCCGTTTGGCCAGGCATTTCGGCCTGTCTGAGTCCGCATTTTGGATTTTATACACACTGGAGGAATTCCAGCAGCCTGTTACACAGGCTCAGCTGTGCGAATACCTCTCTCTCAGCAAGCAGACCATCAACTCCGGTCTGAAGCAGCTGGAGCAGGAGGGAAACATCCACCTGTCCAGCGGGCCGGGCCGGCGGAAATACCTCCAGCTCACCCCGGCGGGCCGGCAGCTGGCGGAGCGCACCGTCCGACCGGTACTGCGGGCTGAGGAACGGGCCTTCCTCGGCATGGCCGAGGAAGAGCGGGCCAGCCTGCTGGCCCTGTATCGCAAATATCTCTCCCTTCTGCGCCAGGAATCAGAGCAAATCTTTCAGCAATCCCAGGAGGAATAATGCTTTATGCCAATCAAGCTTTCTGACCATTTCACATACCGCAAGCTGCTCCGTTTCACCCTGCCCTCCATCGTCATGATGATCTTCACCTCGGTATACAGCGTGGTGGACGGGCTGTTTGTCTCCAACCTGATTGGAGAAAACGCCCTGTCGGCGGTGAATATCATGTTTCCGGTGGCCATGATTATTGGCGCGGCGGGCTTTATGCTGGGTGCGGGCGGCAGCGCCATTGTAGCCCGCACCATGGGCGAGGGCAAGCAGGAGCTGGCCAACCGCTATTTTACGATGATTATTCTGTGTGTGCTGGGGCTGGGGCTGACTCTGTCGGCTGTCTCTCTCCTTTTTGTGGAGCCCCTGGCCCGTCTGGTGGGGGCCAGCGACCTGCTGATGGACGACTGTCTGGCCTATGGCAGGGTGGTGCTGGGCGGAAGCTTTGTCTTTATGCTCCAAATTTCCTTCCAGACCTTTTTTGTCACGGCAGAGCTGCCCAAAATCGGGCTGTTTTTCTCCCTGGCCTCGGGAATCACCAACATTGTGTTGGATTACCTGTTCATCGGCGTACTGAAAATCGGCATCGCCGGGGCGGCCTGGGGCACCGTGCTGGGCTATGGTGTGGGCGGCGTCCTGCCGCTGCTCTTCTTCCTCAAGCCCCCTATAGGCGCCCTGCGGCTGTGTCCCACCAGGCTCTACTGGCGGGAACTGAAAAACGCCTGTATCAACGGCTCCTCCGAGCTGATGAGCAACCTGTCCGCCTCCCTCATCGGCATCCTGTACAATCTCCAGCTTATGCGGATGGTGGGGGAGCTGGGGGTGGCCGCCTACTCGGTGATGATGTATGTGGACTTCGCCTTTGCCGCCGTGTTTCTCGGCTTCTCCATGGGCAGCGGCCCCATTATCAGCTTTCATTACGGAGCGGGCAACGAGGATGAGCTGAAGTCCATCTTCCGCAAGAGCGTCACCCTCATCGCCATCGCCTCGGTGACGATGGTAGCCTTGGCCCAGGTGCTGGGCCGGCCGCTGGCCATGGCCTATGTGGGCTATAATCCCGACCTGCTGGAGATGACGGTCCACGGCTTCCGCATCTTCGCCCTGAGCTATCTGTTCTGCGGCATGGGAGTCTACGGGTCCGGCTTCTTTACCGCCCTGTGCAACGGGGCTGTTTCCGCCCTCATCTCCTTTCTGCGCCTGTTCCTCTTCCGGGGCGGAATGGTGCTTCTCCTGCCCCTGCTCCTCAAGCTGGACGGCATCTGGCTGGCCGTGGTGGTGGCCGACGGCCTGGGCGCGGCTGTCGCAGTGTGGCTCATGTGGCGGTATCGAAAGCGCTATCACTATTTATAATCGGGCTTCCCTCCTTTGGGAGGGAAGCTCTGCATTTTACCTCCCGAAAAACGCACCTAAGGGGTATATCCCTTGCTATTTCTCCATTTCTTTGATACGCTTACACTGTCCTTGGACAGGAGGTAATTCCATGAAAATCACAGTGGAGCACGTTGACACAGCGGAAAACGAAGTGATCCTGCGCTGTCCGGCCCTGGATGAGGAGATGTTGGGCGTACTGTCTCTATTGCGCTCTGGTCTTCAACGGCTGTGCGTCTGGGACAGCAGCCGCCAGACCACTCTCCTCGCCCCCGACGAGGTGGTCTACTGCGAGACAGTGGACGACCAGGTCTTTGTCTACACCAGCCGGGCTATGTACCAAACCGCCCTCAGCCTGGGGGAGCTGGAGAGCCGCTACGGCTCGCTGGGCTTCTTCCGGGCGGGCAAGTCGGCGGTGGTGAACCTCCACCACATCCGAAATCTGGAGAGTCAAGGGGCCGGGCGCATCCAGGCCACCCTGGCCACAGGCGAGAAGCTGATTGTATCCCGCCGCTATGCGCCGCTTCTGCGGGAGCGGCTGGGACTGTAAGAAAGGAGCGTAAATATGGAGCAGTTCAACCGATTTTATCTCTGGGGCGTCAATGCCAAATACCGCATGGGTCTGTATTTTGCCGCCGCCGTCTCTTTCAAGGGTCTGGTCAATGTCCTGCTGGGCAGCTGGACCGTAGAAACTTTGATTTTACTGGAAATGCTGCTGGCCTGCTTTGCCTTTGCCTGCCTGGAGACCGCCATATTCCCTTCCGGAAAAAATATGCTGTCCGAGGGGAAGCGGATCGTCCTCTGGGCCGCCCTGGCCAATGTCATTTTCATCGGCTGCGGCTGGATGCTGCGCTGGTTCCCCGGCATCCCCCTGTGGGGCGCTCTTGTGCTGGTCCTCTTCCTGGAGAGCTCCCTGTGGGGCATGTGGTACGCCCTCTGGCTGAAGGAGAAGCGGGATACCGCCGCCCTGAATCAGGGCCTGCGCCGCTTTCAGCGCGAGCACTAGAAAATATTTTCCATTTTCCCATTGACAACCCCTCCCGCCGCTGGTATAATATCCCTTGCCTTTAACACGAATAATTATCGTTAATGAAAGTGAGGACTCTATCATGCCTGAACTGAAGGGGAGCAAGACCGAACAGAACCTGTGGACCGCCTTTGCTGGGGAGAGCCAGGCCCGGAATAAGTACAGCTACTTCGCCTCCAAGGCCAAAAAGGAGGGCTATGTCCAGATCGCCCAGCTCTTCGAGGAGACCGCCGCCAACGAAAAGGAGCACGCCAAAATTTGGTTCAAGCTGCTGGGCGGCATCGGCACCACCGCCGAGAACCTGGAGGCCGCCGCCGCCGGAGAGAACTTTGAGTGGACCGACATGTATTCCAAGATGGCCCAGGAAGCCCGGGCGGAGGGCTTTGACGAGATCGCCGCCCTTTTCGAGGGCGTGGCTAAGATTGAAAAGGAGCACGAGGAGCGCTACCGCAAGCTGCTGGCCAATGTGGAGGGGGGCCTGGTCTTCTCCCGGGATGGGGACATGATCTGGCAGTGTGCCAACTGCGGCCATATCCACGTAGGCCCCAAGGCCCCCGAGGTCTGCCCCGTCTGCGCCCATCCCCAGGCCTACTTCCAGATCAAAGCGGACAACTACTAAGATAGGCGCAGCGGCGCCCCCGTCTGGCAGACGGGGGCGTTTTCTGTCAAAAAGGTCCAGTCACACCCCTTAACAAAAGCAATTTTTCGGGGAACGGAGACTTGTCCCCGCCGCCCCCTTTGTGGTATAGTAGACCAGCAAGAGGGGAACGGCTTGACCTCCGCAAGGAGGTGACAGGATGTCAGTGTTAGAGGTCTTAGCACTACTTAACCTGCTCGCCGTTGTTATTTTCGGTGTGATCAACACAAAGAAATAACCGGCCCCCCTAGCATAGGAAACCGGCATTTCTCCAGATTATAAATCTTTGAGGAAGAGCCGTGGGACCTGTGCACACCAGGTCAGCCCCTCTTGCGCCTATTATAGCAAAGGAGAATCAGATTGTCAATGGAGAAACGAGAGACTTTTTCCTCCCGCCTGGGCTTTGTGCTCATCTCGGCGGGCTGCGCCATCGGGCTGGGCAACGTGTGGCGCTTCCCCTATATCACGGGGCAATACGGCGGAGCGGCCTTTGTGCTGCTGTATCTGCTGTTTCTGGTCATCTTGGGCCTGCCCGTTATGGTGATGGAGCTGGCGGTGGGCCGGGCCAGCCAGCGGAGCATCGCCCTGTCCTTCCAGCGGCTGGAGCCCAAGGGCAGCAAGTGGCACTGGTACAGCTATGTGGGCTTTGCCGGCAACTACCTGCTGATGATGTTCTACACCGTTATCGCCGGGTGGCTGCTGTATTACTTCGTCAAAATGCTCCGGGGGGACTTCGCCGGCCTGGGCGCCCAGGAGGTGGCCGGCCAGTTTGTCGAGCTGATGGGCGCGCCTGGGGTTATGACCCTGTATATGGTTATTGTGGTGTGCATCGGTATGCTGGTGTGCGCCCAGGGCCTGCGCAACGGCGTGGAGCGGGTGAACAAGATCATGATGGTCTGTCTGCTGGCCCTGATGCTGGTGCTGGCGGTGAATTCCGTCCTGCTGGATGGAGCGGAGGAGGGCCTGCGGTTCTATCTCCAGCCCAACTTCCACAACCTGGCCTACGACGCTGAGGGCAACTGGATTCTGGGCGAGGCAGTCTTTGCCGCCATGGGTCAGGCCTTCTTTACCCTGTCTCTGGGCATTGGAGCCATTTCCATTTTCGGCAGCTATATCGGTAAGGAGCACCGGCTGGCCGGCGAGGCCCTGCGCATCGGTGTGCTGGATACCTGCGTGGCCTTTGTGGCGGGCCTGATTATCTTCCCTGCCTGCTCCGCCTACGGGGTGGCCACCGAAAACGGCCCCCCTCTGGTGTTCATGACCCTGCCCAACATCTTCAACCACATGCCCATGGGCCGGCTGTGGGGCGGCGCCTTCTTCCTGTTCCTGTCCTTCGCCGCCCTGTCTACCGTGATTGCCGTCTTTGAGAATATTATCTCCTTCACCATGGATCGCTGGCAGATCAGCCGGAAAAAGGCGGTGCTCATCAACTTTGCGGGGGTGCTGCTCCTCTCCATGCCCTGTGTGCTGGGCTGCAACCTCTGGTCCGGCTTTACCGTGCTGGGGATGGATATCTCCGGGATCGAGGACTTTTTGGTCTCTCAGAACATCCTGCCCCTGGGCTCTCTGCTCTATGTGCTGTTCTGCACCAGCAGAAAGGGCTGGGGCTGGGAAAATTTCCTGTCCGAAGCCAACGAGGGCCGGGGCCTGGCTTTCCCCAGAGCCGTGCGGTTCTATGTCAGCTATGTCCTCCCTGTCATTGTTCTGTTTATCTTTGTCATGGGCTATTGGGATAAGTTCGCGGCGAAATAAGTGTAAAAATGGGCGGCCCCTGTGGGGGCCGCCCATTTTTTATCGAAAATACACCAGCGGGTCCTCGGGGGCTTCCGCCTTCTCCACGCTCTTGGCGTAGAGGACCACGCCCTCATCCTCGTAGACGTCAGCGTGTTCCCACCTGATCTCAGCTGTAACGGTGATCCACTCTCCCTTGCGCAGGGAACGGGCCCTGTCGTATTTGCAGAGGAAGCCGAAGAAACGGATATCCTCCACGCAGCAGGTCATGGCGTTGCGGCCGGGGACGAAGGAGCCCTTGGGCAGCTTCATTCCTGTCATGGCCTGGGCCTTGTAGGTGATGGTCTTGCCCACGTAGCGGTCCGGATGCTCCTGGATATCCAGATACCAGATGCCGTAGTCGGCGTCCTCCAGGGTGATGTGGGGCGCCTCCAGGGAGTAGGGGAGGATATCCTCCACCTCCAGCTCCTCGCCCTTTACATCCTCAAAAACAATCTCACACATCCGGTTCACCGCCCGGACGGACCGCTTCCAGCCCGACAGGGGCATATCCTCGGTGCAGCGGTTAAACAGCACCATGTCCGCCCCAGTGGCCAGGTCGATAAACATGGACTGCATATTAGCCAGATACATCTCAAAGGTGGAGCCGTCCACCACATGGATAGCCTGATACAGTCCCCAGGTTGGAGGGAGCTTCAGCTGAACCAGAAGCTGGCTGGGCCACATGCCGTTATACTCCAGCAGCACCCGCTCGGGCTGATAGCGGCGGTCGACCTCCTTGAGAAATTCGGTGGTCAGCTGCTCCTGATCCTCGACGGGCACAAGCCGGCAGTTGCGTTTGGACAAAAATTCCTGGTCATACGCCTCCTCGCCGTCCTCACACAGGAGAAGTACTGTGCGCTGACCGTCGTTGAAATAATCCATATTCAGCGTGTCGCTGAGCAGGGTCGTCTTACCGGCATCTAAAAAGCCGGTAATGAGATAGAGGGGAATACGGGAATCGGGCATTGTTGTTCACCTCGTGGGAGTATTTTGTAGGTGGCGGCCTCTGTGCCGCCCCGCATGATCAGGAACCGGGAACGGGGCGGGTCAGAGCCCGCCCCCTACGAAAGATCATGCCAGCAAAAACAGCTTCTCCAGCTGGTCCTCTTTCAGCTCAGAGCCGATGACGCACAGCCGGCCGGTGTAGTCCGCCCCGCCCTCTCGAATCTGAAACTCCTCGGGCACCAGGTCGAAGTGGAGCCAGGTCTGGCCGTCGTCGCAGGGGACCATCCCCTTGGCCCGGAGGATAACGCCGTAATCCTCGGACATGGCCAGGGCGGACAGGGCCTCCTGAAGCTCCTCCCGGCTGTACTTCCGGGGGGTCTCCCGGCCCCAGGAGGTAAACACCTCGTCGGCGTCGTGGTCGTGGTGGTGATGGTGGTGGCCGTCGCGGCAGGCGGTGCAGGTATCGCCGTGGTCGTGGTGGTGTTCATGGTCATGGTCGTGGCCGCAGTGGCCGTCGTGATCGTGGCCGCAGTGGTCATGGTGGTGCGCATGGTCGTGGCCGCAACAGTCCTCCCCGTGGTCATGGTGGTGTTCATGGTTGTGCTGCTCGATCTCTTCCATCAGGGTCTCGGCCAGGTCCCGGCCCCCCTCCATCGCGGTAAGAATCTGCTGTCCGCTGAGCTGGTCCCAGGGAGTTGTGAGGATGGCGGCCTTGGGGTTTTTCTCCCGCAGGAGGGTCACCGCCCCATCCAGCTTGTGCTGGTCGATCTTTTGAGTGCGGGAGAGGATGATGGCGCAGGCGTGCTCCACCTGGTCGTTGAAAAACTCCCCGAAATTCTTCATATACACCTTGGCCTTGGCGGCGTCCACCACGGTGACAAAGCTGTTCAGGTGCAGGTCGGGGCTCTCCGCCTGCACCCGCTCCACAGCGGCGATGACGTCGGACAGCTTGCCCACCCCGGAGGGCTCGATGACGATGCGGGCGGGGGCGTAGTCGGCCAGCACCTGCTTCAGGGCCGCGCCGAAGTCGCCCACCAGAGAGCAGCAGATACAGCCGGAGTTCATCTCGGTAATCTCCACCCCGGCGTCCTTGAGAAAGCCGCCGTCGATGCCGATCTCGCCGAACTCGTTCTCGATGAGTACAATTTTCTCGCCCTTGAAGGGGCCCTCCAGCAGCTTTTTGATGAGGGTGGTCTTGCCGGCCCCCAGAAAACCGGAAATAATATCAATCTTGGTCAATTTAGTCAGGTCCTTTCATTAAAATATTGATATTCCAAGTTAGACCTCATCCGTCACGGTCTATCGACCGTGCCACCTTCCCCTAAAGGGGAAGGCGAAAAACAGCTCCAAAGGCTTCCCTTTAGGGGAAGCTGTCGAGCGGAGCGAGACTGATGAGGTCAATCCCAAATCAGCTCGGTGCTCTCCATCAGCCGGCACAGCATAGCCGCGGCGGTCTCCCGGCTGCCGGGGTCTGCGGGGGACACGTCCTCCAGCAGCACCCCCAGCCTGTCCAGGCAGCGGGCGGACTTCTGGGCCCAGGAGGCGTAGGCGGAGTAGGTCTCCCGCTCCTCCAAGGTCAACAGCTCCTGGTCCAGGTCGTAGCTGTCCATGCTGGCCCAGACGGCCACCCGGGCCAGGATGGACACCATGTCCTGCACGCTCACCGCCGCCTCGGGGTTGAAGCGGCCCTCGCTGCCCGACACAAAGCCCATCTCCGCCATGGCGTTCACCGCCCCGGCGTACCAGGCCCCGTCAGGTACGTCAGAGAAGCGGTTGGTCTTGCCGGCGGGCAGGTCCAGGGCGGAGGCCACCATGGCGCAGAACTGGGCCCGGGTGACGCCGTCCTCCGGGTGGAAGCCGCCGTCCTGATAGCCGCTGACAATCTGATAGGTGCCCAGCAGGTCGATCTCCCGGCCGTAGGGGCTGTCCGCCGTGTCCGCGAAGGTGCGGGGGGTAAAGCTCAGGTTCAGCTCCCTGGCCGCCTGCTCCGGCGCCAGGACGGTCCAGGTGACCGCCCCGGTCCCCTTATACAGGGCGGAAGCGTAGGGCAGGGCCTCCAGCAGCTCGGTGAAGGCGGCGGCATTCTCCCCTCCGGCGGCCTGCTTTGCGTCAATATAGAAGGTCTGGCCGGCAATTTCCAGCTTAAAATGCCCCTCCGCCCGGCTGGGCTTGGGCTGAGTCAGGAGCATAGCCGCCTTCTCGGTGTTCTCCGGGGAGATGAGCAGGGTGGGCAGCACGCCCACCACGTGGTTGGTAGCGCCGTCGGGGGCGAAGAAGCGGTAGGTGGTGATCTTCATGGCCTCGCCGCCCTCCATGTAGGGGCAGTTGGTCTCGTCAAAGATGATCTGGGCGGTGCCCTTGCCGAAGGTGCGCTGGCCCAGGGCGATGCCCGCCCCATAGGCCCGGATGTCCCCGGCGAAGAGCTCAGAGCCGCTGGCCGAGTTCTCGCTGGTGAGGACGATCACCGGCTTGTCGGTGAGGTCGGGGTAGGTGGGCAGGGTATAGGAGTAGTTGTACCCGCCGGACCCGTCCCGGAAGTAGAGCATAATGCCGCCCCCGGTAAAAAAGCTGGCGGCAGAGGCGGTAGCGTTGCTGTCGCCGCCGGGGTTGGAGCGCAGGTCCATAATCCAAACGGCGGTGGTATCGTCCATATCCTCCACGGCCTCCCGGACCAGACCGGCAGTGCTTTGGCCAAAGCTGATACAGTCGATATAGCCGGCGCTGCCCCGGCTCTCATAGGTGACGATGGGGATGGCCACCGCCCGGCGCTTCAGGGTGACCTCTATCACCTGACCGTCCCGGTTCAGGGTGAGGGTGAGCTCGGTCCCCTCCTCCCCCACAATGGGGACCCTGGGGTCCACCGCGGCGGAGAGGGGCTCGCCGTTGACGGCGGTGAGGATGTCGCCAGGCCTGATGCCGGCCTCCAGGGCGGGGGAGTCGGGCAGAACGGACATAATGCGGTAGCCACCGTCGAAGGCAGTCTCCACCGTGGCCCCGATGCCCACCACCGTCTGGCCGTTTACCGACTGGTTAAAGGCCTGGTACTGCTCGGCGGTCATATAGAAGGTGTAGGGGTCGCCGATGGCCTCCAGGATGGCGTCCAGAGAGTCCAGCTCCAGCACCTCTGGAGCCACGCCCTCCACATAGTTGACGGCCAGCAGCTTTTTGGCCTCCTCCAGCTCCAGGGCAGAGGCGGGCAGAGCGGCCAGGGACAGGGTCAAGGTCAGGGTCAGCAGCGCAGATAACAGCTTTTTCATGGTGTTCTCCTTTAAATTTTTGGGGTACGGTAGGTCATCTCCTCCCGCTTGGGGCCGGTTGAGACCATGGTGATGGGAGCGCCGATGCGCGCCTCCAAAAAGTCCACATAGGCCTTGGCGTTTGCGGGGAGGGCGTCGTAGTCGGTACAGCCCCGTACGTCTGTCTTCCAGCCGGGCAGAGCGGTAAACACAGGCTTGGCCCGGAGCAGGTCTGGGGTGGTGGGGAAGGATTCGGTGACCCGGCCGTCGATCTCGTAGCCGGTGCACACCGGGATCTCGTCCAGATAGCCCAGCACATCCAGGCAGGTGAGGGCCGCCTGAGTGGCTCCCTGGACCATACAGCCGTATTTGGTGGCCACGGCGTCGAACCAGCCCACCCGGCGGGGCCGGCCGGTGGTGGCGCCGAACTCCCCGTGATCTCCGCCCCGGCGGCGCAGCTCATCCCCGGCGTCCCCTGTGACCTCACTGACAAAGGGCTCGGTGCTGGAGCCCACGCAGGAGGAGTAGGCCTTGGTGACGCAGATCACGTCCTCGATGGCGGTGGGGGGCACGCCGGCCCCCACGCAGCCGTAGCCGGCCAGGGTGTGGGAGGAGGTGGTCATGGGGAAGATACCCAGGTCGGGGTCCTTCATGGAGCCCAGCTGGCCCTCCAGCAGGACGGTCTTCCCCTCCTGCAAGGCGCTGTGGACAAAGGACACCGTGTCCCCCACCCAGGGGCGGATACGCTCCCGCAGGGCCAGAAGCTGCTCCATCAGCGCGCCGGCATCCACCTTGGGCTGGTGGTACAGGTGTTCAAAGAGGACGTTTTTCAGCTCCACCGCGGCGGTAAGCCGCTCCCGGAGCCGGGGCTCGTCGAAGAGGTCGCATACCTGGATACCCGTCTTGGCGTATTTGTCGGAGTAAAAGGGGGCGATCCCGCTTTTCGTGGAGCCGAAGGCCCGTCCCCCCAGCCGCGCCTCCTCATAGGTGTCCTGGAGGATGTGGTAGGGCATGAGCAGCTGGGCCCGGTCAGAGAGAATCAGCTTGGGCGCAGGCACCCCCTGGGCCTCGATCTGCTCCAGCTCGCCCACCAGCTTGGCCGCGTCCAGCGCAACGCCGTTGCCGATTACATTGGTGACATGGGGGTAAAACACCCCCGAGGGGAGGGTGTGCAGGGCAAACCGGCCATAGTTGTTGATGATGGTGTGTCCCGCGTTGGCACCTCCCTGAAAGCGGATGACCACGTCGGACTGCCGGGCCAGCATGTCGGTAATCTTGCCCTTGCCCTCGTCGCCCCAGTTGGCGCCTACAATCGCTTTTACCATATTTGTTACCTCCGGGGGAGGGATTCGCAGCCCAAAGGGGTCTGCCTTTTCCTGCCCGCCATGTAACGGGGCTATTATACCCCTTTTTGTGGGGGGTTGCAAGGGGAGATGCTCCCCCAGGCAGATTTTTCCCCCACAAAAATAACCTCTTGACAGAAGATTTTTTTGCGCTATAATTATGGTACTATTGTTCTATCGAACATTCTTTCTCTGTTCAAAAGGGGGCCGTCCCATGGAACTGCTGGACAAGCTGAGCGTCTTGACCGACGCCGCCAAATATGACGCCGCCTGCACCTCCAGCGGCCTGGACCGCTCCGGCCGGCCGGGGGCCATCGGCAGCACCATGGTCGCCGGCTGCTGCCACTCCTTCTCGGCGGACGGCCGGTGCGTCACCCTTTTGAAGGTGCTTCAGACCAACTTTTGTATTTACGACTGTCAGTACTGCGTCAACCGGCGGTCCAACGATGTGCCCCGGGCCGCCTTTACGCCGGAGGAGCTGTGTGAGCTGACCATCGGATTTTACCGCCGCAACTATATCGAGGGGCTGTTTCTCTCCTCGGCGGTCATCCAAAGCCCGGATTATACCACAGAGCTGATGGTCCGCACCCTGCGCATCCTCCGGGAGCGCCACCGCTTCGGAGGCTACATCCACGCCAAGGCCATCCCCGGGGCCGACCCGCTCCTCACCCGGCAGCTGGGACTGCTGGCCGACCGGCTCAGTGTGAATATCGAGCTGCCCTCCTCCCCCAGCCTGGCCCTGCTGGCGCCGGACAAGAAAAAGGAGGCCATCCTCACCCCCATGGGGCAGATCAGCGCGGGGATCGCCGCCTCCAAGCAGGAGGTGGCGGTGTACCGCCACGCTCCCCGGTTCGCCCCGGCGGGGCAGTCCACCCAGATGATTGTGGGGGCCACGCCGGAGAGCGACCGGCACATCCTCACCCTCACCCAGGCCCTCTACGACCGCTACCAGCTCAAGCGGGTGTTCTTCTCCGCCTATATGCCGGTGTCCTCCAGCCCCCTGCTCCCTGTGGCAGAGAGCTTCAAGCCGCCCCTCCTCCGGGAGCACCGGCTGTATCAGGCCGACTGGCTGCTGCGGTACTACCACTTTCGGGCGGAGGAGCTTCTGGACGAGTCCCAGCCCGACCTGGACCCCCGCATGGACCCCAAGTGCTGCTGGGCCCTGCGGCACCTGGAGTTCTTCCCGGTGGAGGTGAACCGGGCGGATTACGAGGCGCTGCTCCGGGTGCCCGGCCTGGGGGTACGGTCGGCCAGACGCATCCTGCGGGCCCGGCGGCTGGGACCGCTGAGCTTCGAGGGACTGAAGCGGCTGGGGGTGGTCCTCAAGCGTGCCCAGTATTTCCTCACCTGCTCCGGGCGGATGATGCGGGGCCTGCACGTCAGCGAGGACGGCCTGCTGCGCCACCTGGTCTCTCTGGAAGCCCCCGCCCTGGCCAGTCCCGCGCCGGAGCAGCTGTCGCTGTTCGATTCTGCCGTGTAGGGGCGCACAGTGTGCGCCCGCATCAAACAGATTGGAAAGGAGGTCGTCTATGTCCTGGACTCAAATTTCCTGTCAATATGACGGCACCTACCCCGGCTTTCTCTCCTGCGTCTTCGACTGCTATGTCAACCGGGAGGAGCCGGTGGAGTTCCACACCCCGGAGGAGATGTGCTGCTCCCTCTATCCCCTGCGCAGGGTAGAGACCGACGAGGTCCACGCCCAGCGGGTGTACCGCTCCTTCGCCAAGTTCGGGGCGGAGGGACAGCGGCTGGCGGTGCGGACCTTTCTCACCTGCCTGCCGGACAAGGAGCTGTGGCTGTGGCGCTTCCTCCGCCTGGGCTACGCCCAGGGCCCCAGGGCGGCCCAGAATCTCACCGACCCCACGGTGGACAAGGTGCGCAAGGCTGTGTGGCACCTGGAGCACGAGGCCCACATGTACAAGGGCTTCACCCGGTTCTCCGAGCTGGATGGGGTGCTGGGCGGGGAGATCGAGCCCAAAAACCGGGTTCTCCCCCTGCTGCAGCCCCACTTCTGCGGCCGGTATCCCCAGGAGCGCTTTGTCCTCCACGACCGCACCCACGGCGAGGCCCTGTTCCACCAGCCCGGCCCCAGGGGCTGGGCCATCCTGCCGGTGGAGGACTTCTCCCTGGGCCCCGCCGGCGCAGAGGAGCTGGCCTATCGGAAGCTGTGGCGCACCTTTTACGACACCATCGCCATCGAGGGGCGGTATAACCCAAAGCGCCGCATGACCAACATGCCCAAGCGCTACTGGGCCATGATGACCGAGTTCCAGAAGGATTGGGACCGGGCCCTGCCAGAGGTGAAGGGACAATAAAGCGGGCCGCCCAGGGGGCGACCCCCGCACCAATAACGCCATCTTCGCCATCCGCGTGGTGCCCAAAACCTACCCCTATCGCGTTACTGGCGTCGATCCAAATCTCTCTTCTCCGGAGCTCT
>JAAWEX010000021.1 GCA_022794495.1 Lawsonibacter sp.
ATCGGACATGGTCAGCCGGTCCCGGCCGGCCAGGGGATGCTCCCCCCAGAGGTAGACGCAGGTGGAGCAGTCCCGCAGGGGATGGAATTCCAAATTGTTTTCCTCAAAGAGCTTGGTCAGATACTTTTCGTTGAACGCATCCAGATACAGGATACCCAGCTCGCTCTTGTAGCCGCGGACGTTTTCAATACACTCAAAGGTTCGGGTCTCCAGGATAGAGAACTCATACTCCTCCATCCCCACCTTGCGCACCATCTCTACAAAGGCGTTGATGGCGAAGGTGTAATGCTGCGTGGAGACAGAAAATTTTTTCCTGGACCGGCCAGCCACAAAGCGGTCCTCCAACAGGGCATACTGCTCGCAGACCTGACGGGCGTAGTTGAGAAACTCCTCTCCCCCCGCCGTCACCGTCACGCCCCGATTGGACCGGCGGAACAGCTCAAAGCCAATCTCCTCCTCCAGCTCCCTCACGGCGCTGGACAGGCTGGGCTGGGAGAGATACAGGCTTTTGGCGGCGGAATTGACAGAGCCGCTGTCCGCGATGGCAATAACATATTTTAGCTGCTGGAGCGTCATGGTGTTTTTCCTCCCGATATTGATTTCTGAATAAGATCCGCCGGGGTAAACTGCGTCAGATAGCCGGAGATAACTGTTCTGCCGCCCTGTGTATTACCGCTCCATATCCAGCGCCCGCTGTTCCTGACGCAGGATACCGCCGGTTAAAACAGCGTAAGGCCTGCCTGAGCTGGCAGGCCTTACGCTTATATGCTGTTAAGCCCCTAAATTGTTTTTCCAAGGTCAAAAGCTTCTTGAAGCTCCGGTTTTCCGGCAATATCACCCACATCACAGTTTCCGCCGGCAAGAATGTGACCAAGGTTTTTCCAGCGCAGATGCTCCATCAGGTGGTCATAGTAAAGAACAACATCCTCAAACCCGTGACCCTCCGCAGCCATAAGTAAGGCGGAAGCCCTGCCGTTTCCCCGAAGCAGGTTGCCGTCCCCCTCCTCCAGGGCAAACAGGCGGTCAATTGCTGTCCTGATCTGTCCGCTCATATTCCAATAGTAAAGGGGACTGGCCAACACAACTACGTCGCAGCTTTTGACCGCCGGATAAATCTGATCCATATCGTCCTTTTGAACACACGGACAGTCTTTGCTGCTGTGCCCGCCAAAGCAGCCCTTGCAACCGTGGATGCTCATGCCGGCCAAGAAAAACTCGGTGACGGTGTGTCCGGCACTCTTCGCGCCCTCAGTAAACGATTTGACTAAAGCGGATGTGTTGCCGGTTTTCCGGGGACTGCCATTTAAGATAACAATATTTTTAGACATAACACAGAGCCTCCTGCGATTAAAATTTCTCTGCCAGGGCAGCCGCCTGAGCACAGCCGTCCGTCTTCGCGATATCACCGGCATTGAGCACGCCGGGCACCAGCACCTCGCCCACCATGTCCCACTTCATCAGTGCGGCGGAACGCTCCAGCGGGATACGCACTGCGTCCATCACGTCCATCTCCGCCTCTTCACAGCAGGCGATTATGGCGCACTCCTTGCCCGCAATGCTTTTGCCGCCCACCACAAAGGAGAACATCCGGTCGATGACCCCCTTGATCTGGGCGGGGATGGAGTACCAGTAGACGGGCATGGTGAAGACCACAGCGTCGGCCTCCAGGATGGCGGGGGCGATGGTGTTGAAGTCGTCGTCGAAGGAGCAGGCCTTGCCGGTTTTGTAGCAGGTCTCGCAAGCGTGACAGCCGCCAATTTTCATCATGGCGGCATCAAACCGGGTAACAGTATGGCCCTTGGCCTGGGCTGCCTGGATAAAAGCGTCAGTCATGGCAAAGCTGTTGCCGTTTTTTCGGGGACTGCCGGTAACCACTACGACTTTTTTGCTCATATGAGCTGCCTCCTTAAAATCTGCCGCATATTGCGGCATTTTTTATGGCTCCATTATATGAGAAGGTGTATCTGAAAATCAAATACGAATTACTGAATAGCGTTATATCTGTTTTCGTATAACATTTAGATAAACTCCACAAAACCGCTGTGTCAAACAGGTCCATCTGCTTAGGCACAGCGGCCTTTCCATTAAAAAATATTATCTTTCATAAACTCAACCAGCTCCTGCTGGATTGGGCTGGCCTTGCGCTTGGTGTAGGACAGGTAAATATCCCGTACCGCCAGCGGGTCATCCAGCTGGTAGAACACCACCTGACCGGTAGGCACAACGTGCTGGGGGATGGTGGAGCGGAGAAACGTAAGGCCCTGCCCCTCGCACACCAGGTAATAGGCCGTCATCATCTGGGTCACACGCAGAGAAATCTGCGGATCAAAACCGGCATTCCTGCAAATTTTCAAAACGCGGTCATGGCTGTCGTTTCCCTCTTTCAAGAGGATGAAGTTTTTTTCCTCAAACTGAGACAGCGGTACAGCGGGCCGGCGGCCATTGGGCTTGGCCCGCTGTAAAAATTCCTCAAAGGAGTAGCGGTACCGCTCCAATTTGCCGTTGATGGGATCGCACGCCGGTACGGCGAGAACAATCTCCTCTGAGGCCCAAGGGGTCGAGGTGATTTGAGCACTTTCCGGCCGCTCAGCCTCCAGGAGGAAATCCAGCCGCCCGTCCAGAAGTTTTTCGGTCAGCGTTTTGCTGCTGCCCTCTACAAAGGTCATAGTGGCCTCCGGATGAGCCAGGGAAAAATCATTCAGCAGAGCGGGCAGCACATAGGTGCAGAAGAACATGGATGTTCCGATCCGCAGTTCGGTTCTGGACTCGTTTTGAAGCTCCTTAAATCGCCCCTCCATTTCCGTTTCGATTGCCATGATTTGCTCGATGCGCTCAATATAATAGCGTCCCGCCTTGGTCAATGAAATGGGGTTGGTACTCCGGTCGAACAGAGGCAGGCCCAGCTCCTGTTCCGCTTTTTTGACTGTGGCGCTCAGCCAGGGCTGGGAGACATACAGCTTCTTAGCGGCCTTGGAAAAACTTTTTTCCTGATAGACCGCATAGATATATTCCTTGTAATTCGTCATTTCGCTGTCCCCCTATACGAAAATAAATATAACATCTTCAAGATTTTCGTATTTTACTTTTGATTGCTTTCGTGGCTAAATAATACCAGAGAGGCGACCAAAACGCAAGACTTTTTGAAAGGAGAGCGAGCAAGCATGAGAGTCTATGTGATTACCGGAGGTACTGCCGGCATTGGTGCGGAGGTTCGCCGCCTGCTTCTGGAAGAGGGACATGAGGTTTTTAATGTCGATTACAAAGGTTATACGAAAACAGATATAACGTGTTCAAGTTTTTCGTATTTTACATTTCGCTGCTTTTATGGCTAAATAGTATCAGAAGGCAGAACAAAACACAGCCTGTTTTACACAAGTTCACCAAATTGAAGGAGGCAAAACTATGGCGGCAAAAATCGCGGCGCGGATGAACCGGATGGCGCCCTCCGGCATCCGCAAGGTCAACGAGAAGGCGCTGGCAATGGAGCGGGCGGGGGAGAAGGTCCTCCACTTTGAAATCGGGCGGCCCGACTTCGACACCCCGGGGTACATCAAGCAGGCGGCGGAGCAGGCCCTGGCTGAGGGCAAGGTCCACTACACCTCCAACTTCGGCCTGATGGAGCTGCGCCAGGCCATCGCGGACAAGCTGAAGCGGGAGAACAACGTCGATTATAAAGCCGCCGAGGTGCTGGTCACTGTGGGTCTGTCCGAGGCGGTGTTCGCCGTCCTGGCTGCCATCCTGGAGGAGGGGGACGAGATCCTGGTCCCTGATCCGGGCTGGCTCAACTATGTCAACGTCCCCAATCTGCTGGGGGCGGTCCCGGTTCCCTATCTGCTGCGGGAGGAGTCCGGCTATCAGATCGACCTGGACGAGATTCGCGCCAAGATCACCGGCCGCACCCGGGCCATTGTCATCATCACCCCCAGCAACCCCACTGGCGGTGTGCTGGCGGAGGACGTGCTCAAGGAGCTGGCCGAGATTGCCATCGCCAACGATCTGATGGTGATTTCCGATGAGGTCTATGAGCGGCTGGTCTATGGCGGGGCGAAACACATCAGCATCGCCTCCCTGCCCGGGATGAAGGAGCGCACCTTCACCATGAACGGTATGTCCAAGGCCTACGCCATGGACGGCTGGCGGCTGGGCTACGTGGCCGCCCCCGAGGAGTACATCCTGGCTATGAACAAGTTCCACCAGCACAACACCACCTGCGCCCCCAGCTTCGTCCAGGCAGCCGCCATCGCCGCCCTCACGCAGGAGGGGGACGAGGTGAAGGAGATGGTCAAAGAGTACCAGCGCCGCCGGGATTACGCCGTTAAGGCCATCAACGAGATCCCTGGACTGCACTGTGAGTGCCCCAAGGGCGCGTTCTATATCTTCATCAACTGTAAGTCCCTGAACATGAAGTCTGCCGATCTGTCCGCTTACCTGCTGGAGGAGGCGAAGATTGCACTGGTGCCCGGCGATGTGTTCGGTCCCGGCGGTGAGGGGTATTTGCGGATGTCCTTTGCCAACAGCTACGACAATATCGTGGAGGGATGCGCACAGCTGAAGAAAGCCGTTGCGTTGCTTCAGCAAAAACCTTGACAGGTGAATAGAGAAAGAGAGGACAAACCGCTTGAAAAAGATGAGTCTGGCTCTGAAGACCTTCATCGGCTTTGGACTGGGCATTGTGATCGGCCTGATCTTCCAGGAAAAGGCCACCGTCCTGAAACCTCTGGGCACTATTTTTCTGAACATGATTAAAATGATTGTCGTTCCCCTGGTGTTCTGTTCCATTACCGCTGGCGTGGCCAGCCTGGGCGACCTGCGCAAGCTGCGCAGCATCGGCGTGAAGGTGGTGGGGCTGTACGCCCTCACCTCCGCCATCCAGAGCTTTTCCGATGTCATGTCCAAAATCACCGCCATTGTTATGGAGTTCTCTCCCATCGGCGTGTGCGCCCTGCTGGCCGACTCCGTGGGCGCGTATGGACTGAAAATCTTTGGCCCCCTGGGCAAGCTGATTCTCACCGTCTACGCCTCCGATGTGATTTTGGTCTTCCTGATGTATGTCCCCATGGTTGCTCTGCTGGCCCGGTTCCCGGTGGTCCAGTTCTTCAAGGGCATCTGGAAGGTCTGGGTGGTCACCCTGAGCACCACCAGCTCCGCCGGTTCCCTGCCCATCACCACCTCTGTCACCAATGACGACTTTGGCGTGTCTCCGGAGCTGTCCTCCTTCTCTCTGCCCCTGGAGATCGTGGGCATGATCGCCGGTATCTTCCGACTCATTGACATGGCAAACACCACCTTCAACGTTACAGGCGACGTGGTCACCACCATGGTGGTGGCCCGCAGCGAAAATATGCTCCAGCCCCCGGTTCCCGCCGGAAAAAATTAAAATACGATCAGGAGGAATTACATATGCGTCTTGCTGCCATAAAAAAGAACGGCGCAGAAATTGCCGGTATCGTCACACCCAAGGGCGTTCTGCCCGTTGCCGCGCTGAATGAGGCCAAGGGTACTTCCTATAAGACCGACATGATGTCTCTCATCCAGGCCGGAGAAATCCCTGTCATAACCGCCTGGTACAACGCCGGCGGCAAGGCGGAGCTGGACAATCTGCCTGGCCTGGTTCCCCAGGAGAAGGTGGTCTACGCCCCGCTGTACCGCAACCCCAAGCGCATCTTCGGTATCGGCCTGAACTACGTGGACCACGCCGGGGATATCGGTTCCGCCGCTCCCACCGGCTTCCCCGGCAGCTTTTTCAAGATGGCCGACACCCTGGTGGGTCCCGGAGACGAGATCAAGCTGCCCACCCTGAAGGAGGCCCAGAAGACCACTGCCGAGGCGGAGCTGGGCGTCATCATGGGCAGGGACTGCCGGGATGTGTCCGAGGAGAACTGGCAGGATGCCATTGTGGGCTATACCACCATCCTGGACATGACCGAGGAGTCCATCCTCAAGGGTAACGACTACGTCAGCGGCAACCCCCGGTATCTGTGCATCGTGAAGAACTTTCCCACCTTCTTCTCCTTCGGCCCCGAGCTGGTTACGCCCGACGAGGTGCCCGACGTGCTCAAGCTGGAGGTCCAGTCCGTCCACAACGGCGAGGTCTACGCCAAGAACGTGGTGGCCAACATGACCCACCGCCCCGCCCGGCTGGTCTCCCTCCACAGCAGCATCCAGGGCTGGTACGCCGGTGATATCCTGTCCACCGGCACCCCCAGGGCCTTCCACATCCAGGACGGCGACATGGCCGAGTGCCGGATTGTCGGCCCCGACGGCTTTGAGATGCGGCCCCTGCTCAACCCGGTGGTGGATTTGAAGAAGCATCCTGAGAAGGAATAAAACAGATTCCCGCCCAGCGGGGCGGGAATCACAAAAAAGTTTAGAATGGAGCGATTATCATGAAAGCTACCTTTGTTTTGACTCCCGCTGAGGCCCGCCGCCTGATCGCCAAGGCGGTCATTCAGACCCCCGAGTTCCAGAAGGCCTGGAAGGACGCTTATGTCCTGCTGGCCGGCGGCACCACCAACGCCTTCATTGCCCAGGAGCTGGGCTGCGAGGTGGAGCCCGGCCTGTGCACCGTGGGCAGCAGCACCGACGGCCTGCTGTGCGTCACCGAGCCCTCCAGCCGCAAGAGCTTCCCCAACGTGTTCTACAAGGGCCAGCCCGTGGACAAGAAGATTGACGAGGCCCTCCAGGACTACCACGCCGATACCGTCATCATCAAGGGGGCCAACGCCTTCGACCAGGACGGCCATGTGGGCGTTATCACCTCTGGCTTCAACGGCGGCACCGTTCCCAACTTCATTGGCTACATGACCAGCAAGGGACTGAAATGGATCTGCCCTGTGGGCTATGAGAAGATGGTGCCCAGCGTCCCCGCCGCCAGCCGGGCCCTGGGCGGCGCCAGCCACATCGACATCTCCATGGGCGCCGACCCCGGGCTGTACTGCCTGTCCAGCGCTGACATCCTCACCGAGGCGGACGCCATCAGGCAGATGTTCCATTGTGACGCCAAGGTGGTATGCGCCGGCGGCATCGGCGGCAATGAGGGCGCCCACTACTGGGCTGCGGACGGCGAGGCGGCCGATGTCAAGGCCCTGGTGGAGTTCCTGGAAAAGAATATCAAGGGTGAGCTTCCGGTTAGGGGAAACAAGGGCAACTGCGCCAACTGCCGCTACCCCGGCTGCAAGTATAACGGTCTGAAGCCCGAGGAACTGCCCGAATGGATGAAGAAACGGGGCATTGAAAAGTAACTCCGCTCTCTTGCAAATCAAGCTGTTCATCCAGACCGCGGCCAGGCTGTTTGGCACGGGTGGGTCAAAGTCCCTTCCAAGGAGCTGAGCGGCTTCCTTGCGGACGCATTCAAGGATAGGCTGGACTGACAGACATTGGAAAGCCCTTACCGATGGCAGCATCGGTAAGGGCTTTCCAATGTGGATTTTGTCACTCACAAGCCGCAAAGGAACACGTTTCAGCTGCAATCCACCGGGGATACAGAATGATATGGCTTGCGGAGAGCGTTATCAAATCGTTGTCAAAAGAGAGGCACAAAACCGTCTATCCCTTGTGCCGCAACGGGTTCAGAGTTTCAAAAACTCATTCCCACTCGATGGTCCCCGTGGGCTTTGGCGTCAGGTCGAAGAGCACCCGGTTGACTCCCTTTACCTCGCTGGTAATGCGGTCGGTGATGTGCTGGAGCAGGTTGAAGGGGACATTCTCCACGGTGGCGGTCATAGCGTCCACGGTGTTGACCGCCCGGATGATGACGCACCACTCGTCGGTGCGCCGGTTGTCCCGGACCCCCACCGACTTTAAATCGGGAATGGCGGTGAAATACTGCCACACCTTGCCCTCCAGGCCATTCTTGGCAAACTCCTCCCGGAGGATGGCGTCGCTCTCCCGGACGGCCTCCAGCCGGTCCCGGGTGATAGCGCCCAGGCAGCGCACCCCCAGGCCGGGGCCGGGGAAGGGCTGGCGGTAGACCATGGAATCGGGCAGACCCAGGGCCTTGCCGCAGGCCCGGACCTCGTCCTTAAAGAGCATCTTCAGCGGCTCCACCAGCTCAAAATCCAGATCCTCGGGCAGACCGCCCACATTGTGGTGGCTCTTAACGGCCTTCACGGTCTTGGTGCCGCTCTCGATGATGTCAGGGTAGATGGTGCCCTGGCCCAGGAACTGGATGCCGTCCAGCTTGCGGGCCTCCTCCTCAAATACCCGGATGAACTCCCCGCCGATGATTTTCCGCTTTTTCTCCGGCTCGGCCACGCCCGCCAGCTTGTCCAAAAAGCGGTCCACGGCGTCCACATAGACCAGATTGGCATCCATTTCGTTCCGGAAAACCTGCACCACCTGCTCCGGCTCTCCCTTGCGCAGCAGGCCGTGGTTCACGTGGACGCAGGTGAGCTGTCTGCCGATGGCCTTAATGAGCAGCGCGGCCACCACCGAGGAGTCCACCCCGCCGGACAGGGCCAGCAGTACCTTCTTATCTCCCACCTGGCTGCGGATGAGCTCCACCTGGTCGGCGATGAAGTTGTCCATATTCCAGTTGGCCTCAGCGCCGCAGATGGTGAAGACAAAGTTTTTCAGGGCGGTTTTCCGTGCCTCTTCGCCGGCCGGCCAGGGGTCATCCCCCCGGTGGTCTACCAGCAGGGCGGGAATGTCACAGTCGTAAATCTCCTGGCTGACGTCGATTTCCACCCCATCCACCACCCGGTTGGGGCCGCCGTTTAGTATAATGCCCTTCACGTTGGGCAGGGCGTTCAATTCTGCCAGGGTAATATCGTGGGGATGGATCTCTGAATATACCCCCAGGGCGCGGATCTCACGGGCGATTTTGGGATTTTCCTCGCTGCCCAGGTCCAAAACAACAATCATGTCCTGTTTCATTGAGATATTTCCTCCTCCTTGCGTCAATCTGCCTTATTCTACCATAAAACGCCCCCAAATGGCAAGAGCTATCCCAAATTTAGAAAATGTCCGCCGCCGGCATGATTTATTCTCCTTGGAAATATATTGACAGGGGCGGTTTTCTTGTGGTACACTGGCGGCAGCAGTTAAGGGAGTAGCCGGCGCGCCTGCGCGGCCTGGTCAACATACTGGAGGCTGTCCTCCTGGCCGGGCCTGAAATGACGAGACTTACCTGTCCCAGGGGGACGGGTGGGTCTTTTTCTTATCTCCAACCATCTTTAGGGGGAGCTTTTATGCAGCTGTATGAGCTTTTTATCATCGCGGTCAGTCTGTCTATGGACGCCTTCGCTGTGTCCGTCTGCAAGGGGCTGTCCACTGGGCGGCCCCGGCTGGGCCACTGTCTCGCCTGCGGGGGCTGGTTCGGGGCGTTCCAGGCGGGAATGCCCCTGATCGGCTGGCTGCTGGGGGTGCGCTTCCAGGAGATGATCGTCTCGGTGGACCACTGGATTGCCTTTGTTCTGCTGGGGCTGATCGGCTTCAACATGGTGCGGGAGTCCCGAGGCGGCGAGGCGGAGGAGCTGGATGCCTCCTTCTCCGTCCGGGCCATGCTGCCCCTGGCGGTGGCCACCTCCATCGACGCCCTGGCGGTGGGGGTCACCTTCGCCTTCCTCCAGGTGGACAACATTCTCTCCGCTGTGGCCTTCATCGGCGTGACCACCTTTGTCCTGTCCGCCGCCGGGGTACGGGTGGGAGCGGTGTTCGGCGTGCGGTTCAAGAGCCGGGCGGAGCTGGCCGGCGGGCTGATCCTTATGGGCATGGGGATTAAGATTTTAGCGGAGCACACCCTTCTATCCTGAAAAACGGCCTGGAGGAATTCCCTCCAGGCCGTCTTTGTATCAGGTATCCTGTCCCTCCAGCTCGAAATCGGGGCCAAACTGCAGCCCCTGAACGGAAATATCCGAATCCCGCTTTCTGCCGGCGGGAGGAGTGAGCATGGTGCTGCTGCCATCCAGGCGGCCGTTCTCTACAATCAGCGAGGCGGTGGCCACGTCGCCGTGGATGCCGCCGGTGCGCTCCAGGCACAGATGGTCCCGCGCGGTGATGCTGCCCTCCACGTCGCCGGCCACCCGCACCGCGTCGGCGGTGATGGGGCCCTTGACCATTCCGCTGGGCGCTACCGTTACGCCGCCGTTCAGGTCGATCTCTCCCTCCAGGCGGCCTTCCACCTGTACATTGCCCTCGCCCCGGATCACGCCGGTGAAAGTGATCCCCTTGGCGATAACGGTGTTGTTATTCGCTTTAGGCAGGGTGGGCAGTTCATCAAAGGGCTCCTCCTCAAAGGGTGCGGCGCTGACAGGTTCCTGCTTGGGCTGCGTTCCAAAAAGACCCATATTTCATCGCTCCTTACATCATAGTGAGGTTCATTTCCAGATACCGAGGCTTTGAACGTATTAGGAATTATAGCAAATTTCTCTCTGGGGCGCAAGGGAAAAAAGCACAAAAAACCGCATTACGCCGCCTTTTTTTCTTTCCCCCTGTCACAACGCCGGCCTGCTTTTCCGTCCATCCGTCATGGGGAGGCCAAAAAACCGGCCCAGCCTGTCCTCTCGACAGACCGGGCCGGTTCACAGCGCTATTTCAGCAGGCACAGGATCAGGCCGTAGATTACGCTGGCACTGATGCCGAACACCAGCACCGGGCCCGCCACCGTGAACAGCTTGGCGGCAGTGCCGGTAATCAGGCCCTCGCTTTTAAACTCCAGGGCCGGGGAGACCATGGCGTTTGCGAAGCCGGTGATGGGCACCAGCGTGCCCGCCCCCGCCCGCTTGGCCAGCTTGTCAAATACGCCCAGGCCGGTGAGCAGGGCGGCGGCAAAGATCAGGGTGACCGAAGTGGCGGTCCCCGCCTGGTCCTGGTCCAGGCCGTAGCTCTGATACAGCTGTGTCAGCCCCTGGCCGGCGGTGCAGATCAGGCCCCCCACCAGAAAGGCCCACACCATATTCCGGCCCATGGGGGAGGGCTTCGACCGCTCGTTGACCAGCTTGCCATAGTCCTGATTGGTCATACGCATCACATTTCTCTCCTTCCGGATTTTTACTAGGTTCCCCCCGGCGTAAAAAATTATGCGCCGCTGTATGAAACCGTTCCGCCCCGCATAAATTGTACCGGAAGGAGTGAGGAAGTTGATTTATCCCAAGCGACAGCTGATTGTAACCTGGCTGGCCGCCATACTGGCGGGCTGCGCCCTCCATTTTTTGTATGAGTGGCTGCCCAGCGCCATAACCGCCCTGTTCTCCCCGGTGAACGAGAGCCTGTGGGAGCATGTGAAGCTGGTGTTCTGGCCGCTGCTGGGGGCGGCGCTGATGCTCAGCCGGGACCGCCCCGGCGGGATGCGGCCCTGGCTGCTGGCGCTGCCCCTGATGTGCGCCCTGATGCTGGCCCTGGGCTGGGTATACCACCTGGTGCTGGGGGGCGAGGCCGTGTGGGTGGATGTCGCCGTCTACATTCTGGTAATGACCTTGGGCTTTTGGCTGGCTGCCCGGTTTTCCGGGCCCTTCCAGGGGATCAGGTGGCTGCTGCCCATCCTCGCTGCCGCCGTTCTGGCCCTGCTCATCGGCTGGTTCACCCTCTATCCGCCGGAGGGGCTGCTCTTCCGGGATCTGTCCGCCGTGGGCTCCTGGCTGCCCCTGCCCTGCTGAAAACAGTTGTCCCCTCCCGCTCCTTCTGATATACTGGCAGGAGAAGGAGGGGACTATGCATGGTCATTTACGGCGCAAGGGGATTGAAGTCCCGCGGTCAGGCCCGGAGCCTGCTGGCGCTGGCGGCGGAGGAACACTGGGGGCTGTCCGTTCTGCCTGAGATGGCCCGCCATGAGAGGGGCAAGCCCTTTTTCCCGGGGCGGGCGGACCTCCAGTTCAACCTGAGCCACAGCGGAGACCTGGCCCTGTGCGCCCTGGACGGGGCCCCGGTGGGGGTGGACATTCAAATCGTAAAGGACTGGAGGCCCGGCCTGCCCCGCCGGGTGTGTTCCGCCGCCGAGCTTGCCTGGCTGGAGGAGCAGCCGGAGCTCTGGCCCGCCTTTACCCTCCTCTGGACCCTGAAGGAGGCCCGCGCCAAGGAGAGCGGAAGGGGGCTGACGTCCACCATCCGAGACATCCGGGTCCCACGCCCGGCGGGAGGGGCGGCCCTGTTTGAGGGGCTGTGGTTCAAAACCTGGACCGGCCCCGGCTGGGCAGCGGCGGTATGCGGACATTCCCGGCCGCCGGAAAAAATTTTTGAAAAAAGCCTTGACATTCCCCCTGTGTGAGGGTTTATCCTGCTTTCAGGAGCCGGTTCCTACATCAAAATAAGGAGGGATGTCATGCTGACCATCGGTGATTTTTCCCGGCTGAGCCGGGTCACCCCCCGGATGCTCCGCCACTACGACGCTCTGGGCCTGCTCCGCCCGGAGGCGGTGGGGGCCAACGGCTACCGCTACTACCGTCAGGAGCAGCTGTCTGACCTGGTGCGGATTCAGTGGCTCAAGGGCTACGGCTTTTCCCTGGGGGAGATCGGGGCGCTGCTGGCGCTGGACGAGGCAGGGCTGGTTCAGCGCCTGCGGCAGCGGCGGCTGGACCTCTGCCGGGAATTGGACGCCCGGCGGGCGCTGCTCCACCAGCTGGAAGCGGACATCCTCCACATGGAGGGAACGAAAATCATGGAAAAACAGTATCATGTCGTGTTGATCGAGGACCCGGAGCAGAAGGTCTTCTCCATCCGGGAGACCATCGGCGTGGACCAGTACCACGACTTCTTCGAGCGGCTGTTCCAGGAGGCGGACAGGCGGGGATTGACTCAGGCGGGACCCATCCAGATGCTCTACCACAACGAGGCGTTCAACCCTGCGCGCTCCGACGTGGAGGCCCAGATGGTGGTGGCTCAGGACGGCCCCGACGTCAAGATCAAGCCCGCCTGTACCTGCGCTGCGGTGCAGCACAGGGGGGCCTATGAGAACCTGCACCTGGCCTATGACGCCCTGTGCGCCTGGCTGGGAGAACACACCGAGTACCAGATCTGCGGCCCCGCTATGGACCGCTATTTCGGTGACCCGGACAACACGCCTGCCGATCAGCTGGAAACCGGGGTGCTCTTCCCGGTGAAAAAGGTTTAAAAGAAGGGGCGGCCTTGGGCCGTCCCTTCTTTTTATACCGCGCGGAGACAGGCGGCCAGGCACTTTTGAAAGGCCTGGTCCGCTTCGGAAAGGTAGTCCCATATGGCGTGAAACGCACCGGTATACTCGCTCCCCGATCCGTCCAGACCTAAAACCATGATCTGAATTGCCGCCAGACCGTCGGAGATGCGCTGGGCAGATTCCTCCAGCTCCAGCAGATTGATTTTGATATCCATATTTCACTCCTTGCTTTTCACCAGGAGTTGTGGCATAATAGATTTACCAGACCTCCGGGTGTGGTGTACGAGGCAGTCTGTGGCTTTGTTGAGGGGCAGGCTGCCTCATTTTATTGATCAAAATACTCTGAGCAAATCATTCTAACCAGGGAAGCTAACGATATGTTTTTTCGTTTCGCCTCTTCCTGGAGCTTCTCATACAGCTCAGACGGCATTTTGATATTCATTGCGCGGTCGTTCACTGCTTCACCTCCTGACTATAACATTACTACAATTATTATAGTCTGTCAAGAGACTTTTGGAACTTGGGAGCGTCTTATCGCGTATGCTTATTCGAATATTTTGTAGGGGCGGTCTGTGGCCGCCCCTACATAAAATCTGCGAATAGGATACGTCCAAATTGGATTACTGCTGGACAACTTCCGTTCTTTATGCTACAATACCTCCTGACGAGTTCTTACCATCTCGTCCAAGCACCGGAAAATTTGTCAATCCGGTGTTCGTTCGGCGGTATTCCGCCGTTCTCTAAACAAAAAATGGAGGTTTTTTTATGCGTAAATTCACCATCCGAGACCTGACCCTGGCCGCTCTCATCGCGGCGGTATATGCCGTGCTCACAGTGGCCCTGCCCATTCCCCAGTACAGCGGGGTGCAGCTGCGTGTGGCCGAGGCCATGACAGTGCTGCCCTTTCTGTTCCCCGCGGCCACGCCGGGACTGTTTGTGGGCTGTATCATCGCCAACCTGTTCTCTCCCTACCCCCTGGACATCCTGTGCGGTTCCGCCGCCACCCTCATCGCCTGCCTGATGACCCAGCGCATGCCAAACCGCTGGCTGGCCGCTCTGCCGCCGGTGCTGTGCAACGCGGCCATTGTGGGGGCGGAAATCGCCTGGTTTGAGGCGGGCTTCGGTCCCGGCTTCTGGACCGCCTACGCCTTCAACGCCCTCACCGTGGGCCTGGGGGAGCTCATCGCCTGCGTCCTGCTGGGGGAGCTGCTGCTGGAGGCCCTGCCCCGGGTGCGCCCTCTGCGGCCTTACATGCAGGAGGGCCGGTGGGCATATGTCTATTCAGACAGCCGTGTCTGAGCGCTTCAAAACACAAGCCCAGGGCCTCGGCCCTGGGCTTGTTCCCTATTTATCCTCCAGCAGCTTGTTCAGCTCGGCCATAAAGGTATTGATATCCTTGAATTGGCGGTAGACCGAGGCGAAACGGACATAGGACACCTCGTCCAGCCTTTTCAGCCGCTCCATCACCAGCTCGCCGATCTCGGCGGAGCTGACCTCGCGGTCCATCTGGTTTTGGAGCGCCTGCTCAATCTCCGCCACCAGGCCTTCCATCGCCTGGTAGGAGACGGGCCGTTTTTCACAGGCCCGGATCAGGCCGCCCAGCACCTTGTTCCGGTCGAAGCTCTGGCGGCTGCCGTCCTTTTTCACCACCATCAGGGGCAGGCTCTCCACCGTTTCGTAGGTGGTGAAGCGCTTGTGACAGGACAGGCACTCCCGGCGGCGGCGGATGCTGGCCCCCTCGTCGGCGGGGCGGGAATCGACGACCTTGCTCTCCAAAAAGGCGCAGTAGGGACATCTCATGGCGCATACCTCCTGTTGTGTTTGGGGGGCTTTCCTACCAAATTATAACACAACATGGGCGGTTAGGCAAGGGTCAAAACGTCCAGTCCCTGGGGTCGTGGCTGGAGGGGATTTTTTGGACATCTATGCCAATACTCATGGGCGGAGTGACGGACCGGTCGTACTGAAACAGAGCATAGAAATAGACATACTGCCGGTCGTACTCGTCGGTATACAGCACCGCCGCACTGTAGATGCCCGATTCCATCGTGACCGGCTGGGAGTTGGACCAGCAGAGCTCCGGAGAAGAGAGATTTGGATCGACGCCAGTAACGCGATAGGGGTAGGTTTTGGGCACCACGCGGATGGCGAAGATGGCGTTATTGGTGCGGG
>JAAWEX010000022.1 GCA_022794495.1 Lawsonibacter sp.
GTTCAAAAAGGCCCGGCTCAGGTCAGCGATCTTCTGCCCCTTCCAGTGCATCACCATCCGGGGGGACTCGGTGACCACAGCCACCTGGTAGGCCTCCAGGTTCTCCTTTTCCGCGGCGGCGATGAACTTGTCCGCGTCCTCGGGGGCGACCACAACGGCCATCCGCTCCTGGCTCTCGGAGATGGCCAGCTCGGTGCCGTCCAGGCCGTCGTACTTCTTACGCACCGCGTCCAGGTCGATCTCCAAACCGTCGGCCAGCTCGCCGATGGCCACCGACACGCCGCCGGCTCCGAAGTCGTTGCACCGCTTAATCAGGCGGGTGACCGCTCCGTTTCGGAACAGCCGCTGAATTTTCCGCTCCTCGGGGGCGTTGCCCTTCTGGACCTCGGAGGCCATGGTGGTCAGCGACTTCTTGTTGTGGCTCTTGGAGGAGCCGGTGGCCCCGCCGATACCGTCCCGGCCGGTACGGCCCCCCAGCAGGATGATCACATCCCCCGGCGCGGGCCGCTCCCGGCGGACATTCTCCGCAGGAGCCGCGCCCACCACCGCGCCGCACTCCAGGCGCTTGGCGATGTAGCCCTCGTGGTAGACCTCGGCCACGTGGCCGGTGGCCAGGCCGATCTGGTTGCCGTAGGAGGAGTAGCCCGCCGCCGCCGTCTGGGCCAGCTTCCGCTGGGGCAGCTTGCCCTCCAGGGTCTGGCTGAAGGGAACTCTGGGGTCGCCGCCGCCAGTAAAGCGCATGGCCTGGTGGACAAACACCCGGCCGGACAGGGGGTCTCGGATGCAGCCGCCGATGCAGGTGGCCGCGCCGCCGAAGGGCTCGATTTCGGTGGGGTGGTTGTGGGTCTCGTTCTTAAACATGAGCAGCCAGTCCTGCTCCTGGCCGTCCACCTGAGCGGGGACCCGGATGGAGCAGGCGTTGATCTCCTCGCTCTCGTCCAGCTCGGGGAGCAGGCCCCGCTTTTTCAAAACCTTGGCGCCGATGGTGGCGATGTCCATCAGGGTCTGAGGCCGCTGGGCCGCCTTCTCCTCGCCGTAGACCTCCACACGGGCGGCCAGATACCGCTCGTATGCGGCCTTGACGCACGGGTCCTGAATTTCGACCTGATCCAAATGGGTGGAGAAGGTGGTGTGACGGCAGTGGTCGGACCAGTAGGTGTCCACCACCCGCACCTCTGTGATGGTGGGGTCCCGCTTCTCCTCATCCCGGAAGTAGGTTTGGAGGAATTTCAAATCGTCGATGTCCATGGCCAGGCCCAGCTGGTCCAGCAGGGCGGCCAGTCCGGCCTCATCCAGGGCGGTAAAGCCGGCCACCGTGTCCACCCGGTCGGGGATGGCGTGCTCCCGGACCAGGGTGTCCGGCTTGTCCATGGAGGCCTCCCGGCTCTCCACCGGGTTGATGAGGAAGCCTTTAATTTTGTTCAAGTCCTCCTGAGACAGCCCGCCCTCTAAAAAGTAGACCTTGGCGTAGGCCACCAGGGGGCGCTCCACCCCGGCCATGAGCTGGATGCACTGGGCCGCCGAGTCCGCCCGCTGGTCAAACTGCCCCGGCAGGGCCTCCACCGCCAGGCAGACCCCCGCGATGCGGGGCATAGGCCAGCTTTCATCATAAACCGCGTCCACCTGGGGCTCTGAAAAGACGATGCCCTTGGCCCGCTCATAGACCTCCCGGTCGATCTGCTCCACGTCGTACCGGTTCAGGATGGTGACAGACTGGAGCCCTTCAATCCCCAGCTGCTCCCGCAGCTGGGCGCACAGGCCCTGGGCCTCTACGTCGAAGCCCTCTCTCTTTTGGGAATAGCAGCGGTAAACACTCATTCTTTCTTCTCCTCCGTTTATTTTGAAATATCTGCACAGGGGCGGGCACTATTGGACAATCCAGTTTTCCAATCCGTAAAACGCATTTCCCCGCACCGGGCTCAGTCGCGACAGCTTCCCCCACTGGGTGAGGACAGAGCCGTTTTTAAAGGCGATGGGGACTATGGGGACCTGATCGCTCAGGCGGGCAAACAGGGCCTCGGCGGCGGCGGGCCTGGCCTCCGGAGCGGCGGCGCCCAGCGCCCGAAGCAGGCCGTCGGTCTCTCCGTCCTGCCAGCCGCTGTAGTTCAGCGCTCCGCCCGAGGCCAGCAGCGCTGTCAGGTCGAAGTCGGCGGTGAGGGCCGTCTCCCCCAGGTACAGGTCGAACTCTCCCCTGACCAGGGCGGCGGCGTAGTCCTCAAAGGGCATCTGCCGCAGCTCCACCGCTGCCCCGGCCGCTTCCAGCTGATAAGTGATCCGCTGGGCGGCGGAGGCTTTGGCCACATTTTCACTGTTGACTAAAAAGGTCAGCGTCCGGCCCGACAGCCGCTGGCCCTCCACCTGAGCGGCCAGCTCCTCCGGATTGTAGGCGGGGAATGCGGCGGCCGCTGTCTGGCTGTACAGCCCGCTGCTCGGGTGGACCGGGAGAGCGGCGGCCATGGCATGGCCGGCGTAAACGGTGGAAGCGATGGCGTTTCGGTCCACCGCCATGGCCAGCAGACGCCGGACCTGGGGGTCCCGGCACACCCCGTTCCGTGTATTCAAGCCCAGGTACAGGAAATCCGTGGTGCTGTAGTCCCAGGTCTGGTAGTTGCCTCCGTAGCCCATGGCGTTGGTGGCCATCAGGTCCACATCCACCAGAGACACGTCCCCGGCGTCAAAGGCATAAATCAGCTCGTCGCTCCTGCTCACTTTATGGAGGGGAATGGCGGAAATGGGCAGGGTCTTCTCCCCCCGCTGCCACCAGTTCTCCCGCGCGGTAAGGGACAGCCCCTCCCCTTCCCCGGCCAGCACATAGGGCCCGGTGCCTGCGGGGCGCTCTCCGTCCCCCAGCGCAAGGGGGATATCCAGCAGCAGGGGCAGGGAACCGCTGGGGCGGCGGAGGGTGATGGTGACGCTCCCCCCCTCTCCCGCAATACCGGCCACCCCCGCCAGCCGCTTGGCATAGCGGCTGCCCGTGCCTCGGGCCAGCTCCAGGGCGGCGGCGGCCGTCTCCCCTGTCAGGGGGGTGCCGTCAGAAAAGGTAATCCCTCCCCGCAGCGTGAAGGTCCACACCAGCTTGTCCTCGCTGACGGTATAGCTGCGGCACAGCACCGGCTGGGCCTGGAAAAATCCGTCCACCTGAAACAGGGGCTCGTAAAGCAGCGGGGCCAGGGTCAGATTCGCC
The DNA here is from genome assembly GCA_022794495.1 of Lawsonibacter sp. Classification (GTDB taxonomy): domain Bacteria; phylum Bacillota; class Clostridia; order Oscillospirales; family Oscillospiraceae; genus Lawsonibacter. Next base: position 3,185 of record JAAWEX010000022.1, read on the forward strand.
CGGCTGGCCGCCAGAGCGGGATGAAAGCTGAACTCCGGGTAGACCGCCAAGGTAAAGGGAGTCGGCGCAGCGGGCGGCGTCTCCTCCTGGCTGATGTCCGCCGAAGAGGAGGAACCGGAGGAGGCCGGGGCCTCCCCTCCCCCGCAGGCGGTGAGGAAGAGAAGCAGGGCGCTGCAAAACAGAAGTAAGACGCGTTTCATATAAAATCCTTTGCAGGGGCCGGCGCCCTCGCCGGCCCGGCCATTTTGACGTTTCTCCAAATGGGCCGCCGAGGGCGGCGGCCCCTACATAAATTAATCAAGCTGTATCATCGCCGCCATGCTGCCCCTTTGATTCCCCTGGACCCGGTGGGACCAGAAGGTATCCAGATTGCAGGCGGTACAGGCGGGACATATGGCGATATGCTCCGGGCTCAGGCCCGCCCTCAGCAGGAAACGGGCGTTGGCCCCCTTCAGGTCCACGGAGAACTTTCCCGGCTTGGAGAGCGGGCGAATAAAGGGCGCGGCGTCCTCCCCCAGGCCAGAGCGCAGGCCGTCTGGGACGTCGCCGTGGGTCTCGAAGCAGCAGGGACCGATGCCCGGCCCGATGGCGGCCAGGATATTGCCAGCCTGACAGCCGTAGTCCCGGACCATGGCCTCCACCGCCCGGGCGGCGATACCCAGGGCGGTGCCCCGCCAGCCGGCGTGGGCGGCGGCGATGCAGCGCCGGACCGGGTCGTAGAACAGGATGGGGATGCAGTCCCCGGAAAAGACGGTCAGGCAGAGGCCAGGCTGGTCGGTGATGAGGCCGTCGGCCTCGGCGGCGCCGGGCTGGGCGGGATCGGGCAGGATGTCGGCCTCGGTGACCGGGCGGATGAGATCGCCGTGGACCTGGCGGTTTTTCACCAGCGCCTCGTCATCTGTCCTGATTACGGAGCAGAACCAGTTGAAATTCCACCGGACATTTTCCGGGTCGTCCCCCAAAGTCGCCCCCAGGTTCAGATTATCCCAGGGCGCGGGGGACACACCGCCCCACCGGGTGGAAAAGCCGTGCCGCGCGCCGGCCCAGGCCGGGTCGGTGCAGGCGTAGAATTGGACGCCCTCCACCTCTTGTTTGATAATCTCCATGGCCGTTCCTCCGTTGCTGCTATGATGTTTTATTTTAGCCTAAAATCTGTCAGATAGCAACCCATAACAAAGGAGAAATGGAGTATATTTTTCCCGAAGAAGCGGGGCAAACTGCCAGTAGGGGGCGGCCTCTGTGCCGCCCCCCATTAGCAGCTCAGGGCCGGAGCCCGCCCCCTACAGCTGTTCCAGCTCCCGCAGCGTCTCCTGAATGGTTTTCTGGGGGAGGTAGACCGCCGCCATCTCCTGGAGCTGAGCCAGAGAGAGGGAGCGGGCCGCCCCTACCATGGGGTGTCTCATAAATTTGCCGAAGCGCCGCTGAAAGACGGCCTTCGATTTTGGGTTGTCCAGTAATTCTCCTACTGTAATGGTCTTGTTGCGTAAATCCATGTAAATTCACCTCCAAAGCAGTCTATGCGCGCACCGCCTGAGCCTTGACAAAGGCAGGCTTTCTTGACTTTCCGCCCAGAAAAGGATATACTGCTTTTATTGTTTTAAAAGGAGGGGTCTGGCCTATGGCAAAAAAGAAACTTGGGGTGCGAGCCATACTATCCACCGCCCACAACGCCCTGCGGCGCAAGCGGACGGTAGCGGTGGTCTATTTTACCCTGCGCTTTCTGGTCATCGCCGTTATGGTGGCCCAGTTCTTTAACGGAGATTTCGAGAGCGTCTTTCTGTGCGCCCTGACGCTGGTGCTCTTTCTGCTGCCCACGGTGTTCGAGCGGGCGCTGATGATCGACCTGCCCAACACCATGGAGATCATCATTATGCTCTTCATTTTCGCTGCGGAAATTCTGGGGGAAATCAGTTCCTTTTACACCACCTTCAAAAGCTGGGACACCATCCTCCACACCCTCAACGGCTTTCTCTGCGCCGCCATTGGCTTTGCCCTGGTGGACATGCTCAACCGGACGGAAAAATTTTCCCTGTCCCTCTCCCCTGTCTTCATGTGCATTGTGGCCTTCTGTTTCTCCATGACCATCGGTGTGCTGTGGGAATTTTTCGAGTGCGGCATGGACCAGCTGATGATGCTGGATATGCAGAAGGACACCGTCGTCAACTCCATCTCCTCCGTTATGCTGGACCCCACCGGTCGAAATAACCGGGTGCTGATCGAGGATATTGTAGACACCATTGTAGTCACCGGCGACGGACAGCAGATTTCCCTGGGGCTGGGGGGCTACATGGACATCGGCCTCCTGGACACCATGAAGGACCTGTTTGTCAACTTCATCGGCGCGGTGGTCTTCTCCATCATCGGCTACTTCTATGTGAAGAGCCGGGGACAGGGGAAGTTTGCCGGCCGGTTCATCCCCCAGGTAGTGGAGGTTCAGCCCGAGGATATCGACCCTCGCCAGCCGAAATTTTTTAAAAAGGCAAAAAAATCCCCGCCCACAGAGGAATAGGGCGGCTTCTGCCGTTCCATACTAACCCCATCCCAAATAAGGAGGGTTTAATACCATGAACGACAAGAAGACCTGTAACACCAGCATCCGCTGCTCTGTGGACACCTGCGCCTATCACTCCGGGGCTCAGAACTGCTGCTCTCTGGACTCCATCAAGGTGGGCTGCTGCGACTGCTCCCCCACCAAGTGCGAGGGCACCGAGTGCGCCTCCTTCAAGCTGGGCGCGCACTAAAAACGGGCAAAAAATGGCTCCGCCTTCCGGCGGAGCCATTTTTTCATCTATTCCAGGTACAGGCCATAGTACCCCACCAGGGCCATCGCCATCAGTCCGGCGGTAATCAGCTGGATGGGCACCCCCCGAAACACCCTGGGACAGCGGTTCAGGTCCACCTCCTTTTGGAGGCTGGCAAAGCTGGCCAGGGCCAGGGTGGCCCCCACTCCGCCGCACAGGGCAAAGATCATAGCGGAGCCCAGGCTGTAGCTGCGCTGCACCACCAGCAGGGCCGCGCCCAGGGCGGCACAGTTGGTGGAGATGGAGGCCAGGTTGGCGTCCATCCGCCGGGACAGCTCCGGAACACACACGGCCAAAAACCGGCGCAGCAGGGCCACCAGGCCAGGGATCAGCAGGGAGAAGGCCAACAGGCGGAAATACTCCATGCCAAACTGCGCCAGGACAAAATAGTCAAACAGCCAGGCCAGAAGCACCCCGAAGACCATCACCACCGTCAGACAGCTTCCGGTGCGGATGGCCTCTCTGGGGGACTGGAAGGACTCCCGGTGGGTGCCGATGCCCATGCAGCTCACCAGCACCATATTCTCTGAGAGCAGGGCGGCCAGGGCCACCCCCACCAGCTCCAGGGTTGTATTCACGCTCCGTCCCCTCCTTTCCGGCGGCGGAGGTCACTGTGTGTCTTCATAGTTGACCTCCCCCTCAGTATCCAGATTGGCCACAATGTTCAGCGCCCGGTTTACTCCGGCGGTAATAGCCTTAGATGTGGCGGTAGCGCCGCTGACCGTGTCCACCGAGTTGGGCCCGGAGCTGCGGATGGTGCCCGACCGGCCCACATACCGCGCCAGAGCCTCTGGGGTCATGGCCTCGGTGCCCACCCGGTCCTGTTCGCTGTGGCTGGTCACCGCCACGCCGGTAACGGCGCCGTTCAGGTCTACGCCCACCATCATGGTGATGGGGCCGGCAAAGCCTTGACTCTGTACCTCTACACAGTAGCCCAGCAGACGCCCTTCCCCGTCGTAGCCGCCGGTAATCGACAGCGCGCCGGCGGCCCGGTAAGGGGTCTCAACCCCCACAGAGGCCTGGGGCATGGCCTGGGCCAGCATCTCCTGCTGGGCCCGGACCTCTGCCCGGGCGGTGTCCAGGTCGGTGTAGCGGTGTACGCCGTAGATGACCACACAGGTGGCAGCCAGTACAGCGGCCAGGGGACCCAGCGTCCTGGCCGCGGAGCGAAGCTGGTCCAGGTAGGCCTCGCCGGGGGCCTGGCCCTCTTTCAGGACCGGGCGCTTGATGGTAATCCCGGGCATGACAAACTTAATCTCTGCCAGGTTGGCCCGTGTCCGGCGCAGAATGGCGCGGGTCGCGGCGAAGTTGCCCACTCCGAACTGCCTGGGCAGTCCCAGCCGGTCCAAAAGCCACACCATGCAGTTCATGGTAAGGATGGCCCAGCCAACCCCCTCGGGATAGGGGCTGGACGTACGCAGCAGCACGGTGAGCAGACCGCAGCCGATTCCGTACATCACCTGGCCGCGGGGCGTTACCGGGGAGGTGGTGGGGTCAGTGGCAAAGAAGACCGCCCCCATAATCAGCCCGCCTCCCATCAGCTGATAGGCGGCCCACTCCGGAGCGGAAACGCCGTCCGGCACGGTCAGCAGCGCAAAAAGGGCCACCGTTCCCAGGTAGCCTCCGGGAACCCGAAAGGAGATCACCCTCCGCAGCACCAGGTAGCCCAGCCCCAGCAGGAGCATAAAGGCGGACACCTCCCCCATGCAGCCTCCCCGGTTCCCCAGGAACATCAGGTCCAGGTCCTGGGGCGGCATGGCGCCCTCGTGGAGATACGCCATAGGGGTGGGCGCAGACACCGCGTCTACAGCGGTGAGGGAAAGCCTCTGCATGGGCTCAGGCCAGGTAGTCATCAAAATCGGCATTGTGCCGGCCAGCATCCGCCCGGCCAGGGCGGGATTCATAAAGTTCCGGCCCAGCCCTCCATAGAACTGTTTGACCACAATAATGGCGAAGGCGGCCCCCATCACCACCACCCAGTAGGGGGTGCTGGCAGGCAGACTCAGGGCCAGCAGCAGGCCGGTGACACAGGCGGACCGGTCCTGAATGGACACCGGCTGGCCTGTTAAAACGCGGTAGACAAACTCAAAGGTCACACAGGAGAAGACGGATACGGCACACAGCGCCAGCACCCGAATCCCGAAAAAGAACACGGCCATCCCCAGGGTGGGCATCAGGGCAACCATCACATCGCTCATCATGGCCTTGGTGGTGGAGGGCTGGCGCAGCTGGGGGGAGAGATGCTTCTTGGAGAACATGGTCTACTCCCCTCCTTTCTTCAGCAGGAGCGAGGCCTGGGCCACCGTCTCCACCAGGGGAATCTGGGCGGGACAGATAAAGGAGCAGCAGCCGCAGGCATTGCAGTCCTCCAGGTGATACCGGGCAAGCTTACTCAGGTCCTGGTCCTCCAGGGCCCGGCGGATCAGGGTGGGCGCCAGGTGCATGGGGCAGGAGGCCACGCATTTTCCGCACCGGATGCACACCCCGGCGGGGCGGTCCGGCTTATGCTCCCAGCTGGCCAGGCAGACCATGCTGTTGGTGTCCTTGGTCACCGGGGCCTCCAGGCTGGTTACAGGCGTACCCATCATCGGACCGCCGATCAGGATCCGGTCGGTCTCCTCCCGCAGACCGCCGCAGGCCTCCAGCAGGTGGCGCAGGGGGGTGCCGATGGGCACCCACATATTCCGGGGCCGGGTGACCGCCCCGCCGGTTACGGTCACCACCCGGTAGGTGAGAGGCCGGCCCTGAAAGAGGGCGTCGTGGATGGCGTAGACGGTGGCCACGTTGAACACCGCGCACCGCACATCCAGCGGCGAGCCCCCCGGGGGCACCTCCCGGCCGGTAACGGTCTGGATAATCTGCTTTTCCGCCCCCAGGGGGTAGCGGGTGCGGACGGTGAGAATCTGAACCCGGCCGCCGCCCCGGCGGCGCAGCCGGCGCTCCACCGCCTCCACAGCGCTGAGCTTGTCCCCCTCGGTAACCACCACAACCCGCTGGCAGGACAGGCAGCGGGCCAGGGCCTGGGCGCCCCGGAGGATGTGCTCGCTGCGCTCCAGCAAAAGGCGGTAGTCGGCGGTTACATAGGGCTCGCACTCAGCTGCATTGACGATCAAGGTGTCCACCCTGCCTGCGGAGCGCAGCAGCTTTTCCTGGGTGGGGAAGGCTCCGCCTCCCATTCCCACCACGCCGGCCGCCTCCACCCGCTCCGCCGCCTGGCGCAGGGTGAGCTGCCGGGGGTCCAGTGGGTCCATATGGCCGTCGTAGGGCTCGTTTCGGTCGTCATTCTGGATCACAATGGCGGGGGACAGGCCGCCCCAGGGGTGGGGACGGTCCTCAATCGCGCTCACCCGCCCGGAGACGGTAGCGTGGGCCGAGGCCCCCGTCTCCCCCCGCCGGGCGATGGGCTGGCCCACCGTCACCGCGTCTCCGGGGCTGACCAGAGGGGTGGCCGGCCCGTCGGCGCACATAACCAGCGGGATAATAATCTCTTTAGAGGCCTTGGCCAGCCGGGCGATGGGCTTACGCCGGGTAATGCCTTTTCGCGTGGCGGGGAACACCCCGCCAAAAAAAGAGTGGGTCATATATTAACCTCCCCGCGCCCCGCCTGAAGAACCGACAAAACGCGCGCGACATCTTTATATTTATACAATGTATATCATAATGCAACAGAGGCGGGCTGTCAATGTATGAATCGCAGGACTTTTCCCTCTCAGCCGCCGCATAATTTTACAAAAAAACAGCCGCCTTGCGGCGGCCGCTCCCTCACCGGCGGACAGGACGGGCTTCCTTTCTGCGCTGAATTCCCAACTGGGCCGCCCAGGGTCCCGCCTCTGCCCAGGGCGCCAGAAAGGTGTGGATCGCCAGCTGACGGGCCACCTCCACCTTCCGGCACATGGTCTCGCCGTCGTCAAACAGAACAAAGTGGGCCCCGTCCTCCCGGCTGGTGTAGGTAAAATACCGGGCGCACAGCTCCCCGGAAAAAAACACCGAGGGGGACAGCCTTCGCCGCAGCTCCTCCAGCTCCCGCTCCGTCAGCGCCTGGCCGCTGCCTGTGGGCGAGGGCAGCCGGAAATCCTCAATCCGCTTCTCCAGAGCCAACGCCGTCCGGCTCTCCCCAAAGCGCTCCAGCGCCTCCTCCAGCCTGCGCTGGAGGGACCCTCCCGACAGCGCCGAGGGGATCATCACCCGCGCGTGGGGGGCGCAGGCGGCGTACCGCTCGGCCACATACAGCGTCCAGCCCCGGCGGGCAAAGGCCTCGTCCAGCGTTGCGGCAATCCGCTCCAGGGGAGGCAGCCGGCCCTCAAAGTCTAAAATCGCCCCGGAGAAGCTTCTGGCCTGACACTCCCGCAGAATTTCCTGGCACAGGGGCCCGGTGGCCCCCAGGCCGTCAAAGTCCTGGTCGTCCACCACCATCAGCCCTCCCCTGGGGAGCGCAGAGGCCTCCGCCCGAAACAGGTGGGGCCCCGGCCCCAGCCGGTAGGCCAGGTGGGCGGGGATGACCCGCCAGCTCTGGAGGGCGGGCAGCTGCCGGGGCGGCAGCATCATAATAAAGGTGTCCTGCGGCATAGGAATCCCCCTTGTCCAAAGTGTTTCCCTGTGATATACTACACGGTATGACACTGGACAGGAGGATAGAACTATGTCCTTATCGCCCATTCCCCAGGGGGTCTACCCCTCGGTAACAGATATTTCACCCAAGGCGCTGGCCGAAAAAGGCGTCCGCCTGGTGCTGGCCGACCTGGACAACACCCTGGCGGCCTACAAGGTGACCCAGCCTCCGGCGGAGGTTGTGGCCTGGAAGGAGGCCCTGGAGGCCAGCGGAATTCAGCTTTTCCTGCTGTCCAACAGCCGTAAGCCGGGCCGGGCCCAAAAATTTGCCGAAAAGCTGGGCATCCCCTATCAGGCCCGGTCTGGCAAGCCCAAACGGACCGGCTACCTCCGGGCCATGGAGCGCATGGGGGCCGGGCCGGAGCAGACCGTTATGGTGGGGGACCAGATTTTCACCGACACCCTGGGGGCCAACAACGCCGGCGTAACCCCGCTGCTGGTCCGGCCCATCCGCCTGGCGGGCAACCCCTTCCGCTATGTCCGCTACGCCATCGAGACCCCCTTCCGGGAGATAGGGAGGAGGAAGCCCTTTCTGTGAGCGCGAAATTCGGCCCGGCGGGCAACTGCGACAGCTTCTCCAAGGTCCACAAGTCCTCTCTGGACGCCCCCCGGTGGATTGCAGATTTTGGCCTGGACTGCTACGAGTACCAGTGTGGCCAGGGGGTCCGGATCAGGAAGGAGACCGCCCTCAAGCTGGGGGAGGCCGCCCGGGCAGCAGGGATCGAGCTGTCCCTCCACGCCCCCTACTTCATCAATCTGGCCAACCCCAGCCAGGAGAGCATTCAAAAAAATAATGGCTATGTGCTGGCGGCCTGTGCCGCAGCGGACTGGATGGGGGCCGGCCGGGTGGTGGTCCATACCGGCGCCCTCATGGGCCGCACCCGCCGGGAGGCGCTGGACGCCGCCAAGCGGGGCATGACCGCCCTGCTGGCCGTGCTGGACGCCGCCGGCCTGGGGCATATCACCCTGTGCCCTGAGACCATGGGCAAGCTGGGCCAGCTGGGCGACCTGGACGAGGTGCTGGAGCTGTGCACCCTGGACGGGCGCCTGGTCCCCTGCATCGACTTCGGCCACCTCTACGCCCGCTCTCTGGGGGCGGACGACGGAGAAGCGGCCTTTTCCCGGATGCTGGACCGGGCGGCGGAGGTGCTGGGCCCGGACCGGGCCAGCACCTTCCACAGCCACTTCTCCCACATCGAGTTCACCCCCAAGGGCGGGGAGAAGTGCCACCGCACCTTTGACGACGACGGCGGCTACGGCCCGGCCTGGGCCCCTCTGGCGGCGGAGATTGCCCGCCGGGGCTGGCTCCCCACCTTCATCTGCGAATCCGCCGGCACCCAGGCTGAGGACGCGCTCACTATGAAGCGGACCTATGAGGCGCTTTTGTAGGGGCGGCCTGTAGCCGCCCCTACGCCACCAAAACCATTAAGAGGAGCGAAATACCATGAACCATATTGCAAAAATCGCCGCCCAGCTGCCGGAATACGGCCTGGACGCCATGCTGATTACCAGCGAATCCGGGGAGCGGTACGCCCTGGGCTTCCACGGCGAGGGTCTGCTGCTGGTGACAAAGGACGGGGCCCAATACTCCACCGACGGCCGCTACATTGAGGCCGCCCGGGAACAGGTTACGGGGGCGGAGGTGGTGCTCACCACCCCGGAGAAAGGCCACATGGCCTTTGCCAGGGAATATATCGAGGCCAAACGGCTGAACAACGTCGGCTTTGAGAGCGGCGCAATGACGGTGGACAGCCACAAGAAATACACCCAGGCCCTGCCCTGCATCCTCGCCCCCGCCCAGAATCTGCTGGACGGCCTGCGGGCCTCTAAGGACGGGGAGGAGCTGGCGCTGATGCGCCGGGCCCAGGCCGTCACCGACGAGGCCTTCAAGGCCATCCTTAATTTTATCCGCCCCGGCATGACCGAGCGGGAAATCGCCGCCCGGCTGGTGTATGAGCTGCTCAGCCGGGGCGGAGACAAGGTGTCCTTCGACCCCATTGTCGCCGCCGGTTCCAATGGCTCCCGGCCCCACGCCGTCCCCGGCGACCAAATTGTGGACACTGGAATGTTTATTACCATGGACTTCGGCTGCAAGGTGGAGGGCTACTGCTCCGACATGACCCGCACCGTGGCCCTGGGCCAGCCCACAGAGGAGATGGAGGAGGTCTACAACGCCGTCTTGGCCGCCCAGAAAGCGGGAATCAACGCCGCCAGGGCGGGGGTCACCGGCCAGGAGATCGACGCCGCCGCCCGGAAGGTGCTTCAGGAGGCGGGCTATGGGGCGTACTTCTCCCACAGCTTCGGCCACTCCCTGGGGGTGGATATCCACGAGTCTCCCAACGCCAGCGCCAAGGAGAAGCGCCCCATGCCAGCGGGCGCGGTCATCTCCGCCGAGCCGGGGGTCTACATCCCCGGCCGCTTTGGGGTGCGTATCGAGGACGTGCTGATCCTCAGCGAGACCGGTTGCGAGGATATTACCCGTTCGCCCAAGGATCTGATTGTACTGTGAGCCATCGGCGGGGGGCGGTCTCTGTGCCGCCCCGGCGCTGAATGAACGCCATGCAGGGCAAGGGCTCTGCCCTACACGGCACAGCGTTCCAAGGACAAAGGAGGAGGGCCGCCATCATGGACCACGAAAAAACCTGCTGCTTCACCGGCCACCGGCCTGATAAGCTGCCCTGGGGAGAGGACGAGTCCGACCCCCGGTGCCTGCGGCTGAAGCGGGCCATCGCCCAGGCGGTGGAGGACGCCTATGTATCTGGATACCGCCGCTTCATCACCGGCATGGCCCGGGGAGGCGACCTGTATTTTGCCGAGGCGGTGCTGGCGCTGCGGGAGTCAGAGACAGACGCCACCCTGGAGTGCGCCCGGCCCTGCGAGACCCAGGCGGACAGCTGGCCGGCGGGGGAACGGGCGCGCTACCGGTCCATCCTGGAGCGGTGCAACTACGAGACCCTGGTACAGCACAGCTACGACCGCTTCTGCATGATCCGCCGCAACCGCTACATGGTGGACCGCTCCAGCCTGCTCATCGCCGTTTACAACGGCGTGCCCAAGGGGGGCACCTTCCAGACCCTGGCCTACGCCATGAAAAAGGGGCTGAGCGTCCACACCATCGACCTGGAGGATTTTTTATGAACACCCTGCTGCACATCTGCTGCGCCCCCTGCGCCAACCGGCCCATCGCCCGGCTCCGGGAGGAGGGGCTGGCCGTCACCGGCTTCTGGTTCAACCCCAACATCCACCCCTACACCGAGTACCAGGCCCGAAAGCACACCCTGGAGGCGTATTCCAAGGAGATCGGCATGAAGCTGGTCATCGGTGGGAGCTACGACCTGCGGCCCTTTATCACCGCCGTGGCCGGAGACATTGACGGCCGGTGCGCCTACTGCTACCGGGTGCGGATGGAGGCGACCGCCCAATACGCCGCCGAGAACGGCTATGACAGCTTCACCACCTCTCTGCTCATCTCCCCCTACCAGAACCACGCGGCCATCGCTGCCGCCGCACGGGAGATGGGGGAAAAATACGGCGTGGCCTTCCTCTACCGGGATTTCCGCCCCCTGTTCCAGGAGGGCCAGCAGTTCGCCCGGGACCACGGCTTTTACATGCAGAAATACTGTGGCTGCATTTTCAGCGAGGAGGACCGCTATATGGCCGCCAAGCGGAAGAAAAAGGCCCAGGTAGGAGGGCTCCGGCAATGAACATGGCTGAGGCGCTGCATATCCTGGAAGAGGAGCAGCTGCGGTTCTACAACTGGTTTGGTGAACATAAGATAAAGCCTTGCGAGGTCATGATAGATTACGACGGTATGCGCTGGATCGTCTGCGCGGCGGACGAACGGGCCTGTATTGTAGAGACCTCCCGCCGCTTCTTCGACCAAGAGGACGAGGCTCTGAACTGTTTTATCCGGTTAGTTCGGCTGGAAAAGGCCCAGATACAACAAAAGCACCCCTGATGGGGTGCTTTTGCTTTCATTTTATATTCAGGCCAAAGCCTTTTTAGCGGTATCGGTGAGCTGGGTGAAGGCGGCCTTGTCGTTGACGGCCAGCTCGGCCAGCATCTTGCGGTTAATGACGATGCCGGACTTCTTCAGCCCATTCATAAAGGTGGAGTAATTCATGCCGTTCATCTTGCAACCGGCGTTGATCCGGGTGATCCACAGCTGACGGAAGTCGCGCTTTTTCAGCTTGCGGCCGGTGTAGGCGTACACGCCGGACTTCATCACGGCCTGATTGGCCATCTTGAAGTGCTTGGATTTGGAGCCCCAATAGCCCTTGGCCATCTTCAGAATCTTATTTCTTCTCTTGCGCGTCATCATCGCGCCTTTCACTCTTGCCATGATTCGTTATCCTCCCTCTTCTTACTTATACAGGATCATGCGCTTGATGGCGGCCTCGTTGGTCTTGTCGGCATAGGTGGTGCCG
>JAAWEX010000023.1 GCA_022794495.1 Lawsonibacter sp.
TCACTTGGATATTGACGCATTTCCCCCAACTCCCGCTTGTTTTTCTCTATTATCTGCCTCCCACCTCCTTTTGTCAAAAGATTTTAAACAGGCTCTAAAAAATCAAAGGGCTTGGTCAAGTAATCATTTGTGCCCATATCCAAACCTTTGACCCGGTCATCCACCGCACTTCTGGCGGACAAGATCAGGATTTTTGTTTTGTAATCTCTCTGTCTGATTTGACGCAGAACCTCAAGCCCATCAATATCCGGGAGATTCAAATCCAGAACGATGACATCATATTCATAGGTGTGGTAGTAATCCAATGCCTCGCGGCCATCAAAGACCGCGTCCACTGCATAGCTGCATTTGCGAAGCCCGGCACATACGGCTGATGACAGCTCCTGCTCATCCTCTACATATAAAATACGTATATTCCAAACGCACCTCATTATCATTTGCAAGAGGCCGTGGGGACCTGGACGCCTCCCACGGCCTCTGCTTTTACTCCTGAATCAGTTCGATATTGTCTGCGGCCCTGACAATCACATTATCCATCTTTTCGGCAAAGACAATTTTAATTGGGGCATCGGGGTTGTTATTTTCACCGGCGAAGACCAGATCAGCGTTTACGCCGTCCGCCTTGGCAAGCAGGATCGTGCCGTCGTTGGCGGTGGTATCAGTGGCAAACACCACATCAGCATCTGCGCCGTTTTTTACAACGAACGTGGTGGTGTTGGCGTTTCGATCAATCACTGCCGTATCATCGGCGCTGACAAGCTTGGCGTCATCCAGGTCGGATGAGAACGAAACAGCGGACGCCCCAGTGGCGTGGAGCCAGTTGATACCCTCCACAGCGGGGCCGTCAATCACGGTGGCAGCTGTCGGAATTGCGGCACTTGTGGCAATCTCCGGTACAGTGGAGGCCGCAGAAGCGGTAATTGCGAGGGCAGCGGTCATAGCTGCGGCGGCGGACAGGCCCTCGGCCGCATAGCCGGGCATATGTTCCCTGGCAGAATTTTTGCGGATAAAAAACCATGGACAGCGTGCCGTCCATGGTTTTTTATTTATTCCATCGCTGCCCAGCATCAAAAAATGCTTAATTTTAAGTTGCGCTGTTCCACAGCTCTTTTAAAATAAAAATTATAAAGATAAAGGAGGCGTAATATGGACACTTACGGCTATGTCCGGGTGAGCACCCACGACCAGAACGAGGCCCGCCAGATGATTGCCATGCGGGAGCTTCGCATCGCAGACAAGAATCTTTTTGTGGAAAAACAGTCCGGAAAGAGCTTTGACCGCCCTCAATACAAGAGGCTGATCAAAAAACTGAAGCCGGACGACCTACTCTACATCAAGAGCATTGACCGGCTTGGGCGCGACTACGTTGAAATCCTGGAGCAGTGGAGAATTTTAACCAAAGAGAAGAGAATCGACATTGTGGTGCTGGACATGCCCCTGCTGGACACCCGGCGGGGCAAGGACCTGATGGGGACCTTTCTCAGCGACATTGTCCTTCAGGTACTGTCCTTTGTGGCGGAAAACGAACGATTAAACATCCGCCAGCGGCAGGCCGAGGGCATCGCGGCGGCGAAGGCCAGGGGCGTCAAGTTCGGACGGCCGCCCATTCCGCTGCCGGAGAACTTCTATCAGGTCCATAAGGAGTGGCGGGGGAAGAGGCTCACGCTGAACCAGGCTGCCGACGCCTGTGCCATGCCGGTCTCCACCTTCTACTATAAGGCGCTCCAGTTGGAAAATTCCAGCTGCATATAAGAATAAACCTCACTCTAAAAAGGCGTACTTTCTTAGAACAGAAAAATTTTTTCAAAAAATTTTCGGGAAGGACTTAACTTTCCAGGCTGGTATGCCGATTGAAGAACTGTACACAGAAAAAACCTCACTCTAAGAAAGTACACTTTCTTGAAATCGCGGGAAGGATGTGCTGGGAAAATGGCGGCGAAAACGGACGGGGCGGACAAACGGCCCATGCGCTTTACCACCATCAAGGCCCGGCTCTATCCTACGCAGGCTCAGGCGGAGCTGTTTGAAAAGACCTTTCACTGCTGCCGCTATATCTGGAACCGGATGCTCTCCGACCAGGAGCGGTTTTATCTGGAAACCGACGTCCACTTTATTCCCACTCCAGCCAAGTACAAAAAGGAAGCGCCCTTCCTCACCGAGGTGGACAATCAAGCGCTGACCCAGGAGTACAACCACCTGGCCCGGGCATTCCGGCAGTTCTTCAAGAATCCGAGTGTCTTTCGCCATCCAAAATACAAATCCAAAACCGACCGGGACTCCTTTACCGCCTGCAATCACTTTTTCGAGTCCGGTCCCACCATCTACACCACCCGAGACGGTATTCGGATGACCAAAGCGGGAATTGTCCAGGCGAAATTTCCCCAGCGGCCTCGAAACGGCTGGAAATTGAAGCGGATCACAGTGGAAAAGACAAAAACAGGCAAATATTTCTGCTGTATCCTCTACGAGTACCCCGCCAGGGAGTCCGGCCCCGTCTCTCCCACCCCCGAGACCACGTTAGGTTTGAAATATTCCTCCAGTCATTTCTACGTTTCAGACGACGGCTCCACGGCGGACCCGCCCAAATGGCTGAAGGATTCCCAGGCCAGGCTGGCCAGGCTTCAGCAGAAGCTGAGCCGGATGGAGCCAGGCTCCAAAAACTACCGGGAGACAGTGCAGAAGCTCCGCAAAATCCACGAGCATATCGCCAACCAGCGGCGGGACTACATTCACAAGGAGTCCCGAAGGCTGGCCGACCAATGGGACGCCGTCTGCGTCCGGGAGGACGACCTCCAGGAGCTGACCCGGAAAATCACCCGGGGCAGTACGGTGGACGCCGGCTTCGGCCGGTTCCGGGAATGCCTCCGATACAAGCTGGAGCGGCAGGGAAAGCAGCTGCTCACCGTAGACCGCTACACACCCACCACCCGCACCTGCTCCGTCTGCGGGGCAATTCGGGGAGAGGTCCGGGAAAGGACCTGGACCTGTCCGGAGTGCGGCGCGGTGCATGACCGGGAGGTCAACGCCGCGAAGAACATTAAAGCAGAAGGTTTGGCGCAGATCGCGCATGACCGATAGGCCGGTTGGGACGCCGGTGAATGCCCGCCATCCCGTCAGGGAAGCGTTGAGCGAAGCACAACAGCCTGATTGTGTTCCGCTCAGCGTTTTCCGGCAGGGGAAACGGGAAACGAGAGGCCGCCTTTTCCAAATCGCGGCTGAAGCCCCTGCGGGCGTCCAAAATATTATGACGATGAAACCCAGGGTCAAAGGAGCGGCCCGGAGGCGAAAGGAGTTCCCCATGCTGTCATTGCAGCTCAATTCAGGAGAGTACCTCACCATCGGCGAGGACATTGTCGTCCAGGTGTTCGGCGGGTCCGCCGCGCGGGTGATGGTGCAGGCCCCCAGAGAACTGACCATTCTTCGGGGCGAGGTCTGGGAGCGAAACGGAAAAAAGCGCCCTGCCTGCCTTCTTCCGGTCAAATAGGTTCGGTTTCATCCGGCTGACGAGCCGGCTGGAATATATAAGCGCGAACTGTTCAGGCCCAAAGGCCACGGAGCCTGAGCAGGCCGCAAGGCCAACGTGCCAGCGCATGGAATCAGCGATGGCACAGCGTTCCCTCAAACATCATTTTAATTTTGGAAGGAGTCAAATAAAATGAGGATTCAGCATAACATCATGGCGATGAACGCCTACCGCAACTACACCACCAACACCTCCGCTCTGTCCAAGAACCTGGAGAAGCTGTCCTCCGGCTACCGGATCAACCGCGCCGGCGACGACGCCGCCGGCCTGGCCATCAGCGAGAAGATGCGCGCTCAGATCACCGCTCTGGGCACCGCCTCCAAGAACGTCAAGGACGGCATCTCCCTGGTGAAGACCGCTGAGGGCGCCACCCAGGAGGTCCACGACATGCTCAACCGCATGGTGGACCTGGCCACCCAGTCCGCCAACGGCACCTATCAGGACAAGGTGGACCGCGAGGCCATCGAGCAGGAGTTTAACGCTCTGAAGACCGAGATCGACCGTATCGCCGACGCCTCCAACTTCAACGGCATCAAGCTGCTGGACGGCTCCATGAACGGCGTGGGCAAGACGGAGTTCACCGACATCAATGCTACCCCGGTCGAGGACGGCGTGTTCGCCGCCGGTGAGGCCAACAAGGGCGAGTACACCTACGATCTGAGCGACCTGAAGATCAACCTGTCCGGTGGTGCTGCCATTGCGGCTAATGCCACTCTGGCGACCTTTACTGTGGGAGGAAAGACCCTCGCTAACATTAAGCTTAATAACGCTCTCACCGCTGGCGATCCTGCTATGACTCTGACTGCTGGTGACTTCACCATCACCCCTGCCGCCGCCTCCATTACCCTTGGCGGCCTGCAGTTCAACATCACCCTCAACAATGGCACCCTCACCATGAAGGGCATTGGAACTGCCGCTGGAGCTGATCCCAGCGCAACCGACGTGACTAACTTTGACGCTGTTGGGCTGACGGGCGGACTCAATGATACCCATGCGAACCTTAAGGACACCAACCAGGGCTACGACTTCGAGGCCCACGTGGTGAGTGCCGTGGCCGCGGCGGGCGAGCGCAAGCTGGCCGGCGCCGACTTCGCGCTGACTGACGGCGACATCAAGGATGGCACCATCCTCAAGATCGGCAACGAGACCTATTCCTTCAAGGTGGGCAAGGATGGCAAGGGCGGCAAGGCCGACCACGAGATCGACCTGACCGCTTTTGAAGAGGGCGACACCGGTATCGCGAAGAAGGCCATTGAGCTGCTGACCCAGCAGGACAATGCGAACTTCCACATCATCACCAAGGGCGACGGCGCCAGCTTCGGTCTGCGTGAGAAGGACGGCGCCCTGGAGAACTACGACGATTGGGATCTGAACGGCACCGCCACCGCTGGGGACGCCACCTGGACCTACAAGACCGGCGACAACAAGGACCAGAGCCTGGTGCAGATCGGCCAGGCCGGCGAGGCCACCGGCAAGTCCCTCACCCTGCAGATCGGCGAGGACAGCGAGAAGTACAACCAGCTGACCCTGGACATCCAGGACCTGCACTCTGCCGCTCTGGGCCTGGATAAGCTGACCCTGGGCAACCAGGAGAGCGCGCAGGCCGCCGTGTCCAAGATCAAGGACGCCATCAATGTCGTGTCCACCGTCCGCTCCGGCCTGGGCGCTACCCAGAACCGTCTGGAGCACACCCAGAACAACCTGTCCGTGATGAAGGAGAACATCCAGGACGCCGAGTCCACCATCCGCGACACCGACGTGGCCGAGGAGATGATGGCTTACACCAAGAACAACATCCTGGTTCAGTCTGCCCAGGCCATGCTGGCCCAGGCCAACCAGGTGCCTCAGGGCGTTCTCCAGCTGCTGGGCTAAGCCGCTTAAACGCAGCCTAACGGCAAATATCGAAACACCTGAAAGAGGGGCGGGCCCATGCCCGCCCCCTTTTTATGAGAAAGGACGCGCACTATGGACGCTCTCCAAATCGCCCGCCGCATGGCCGAGCTGAACCGCCCCAAGGAGGCCGCTCAGGCCTATACCCTCGCCCTCCACCAGGGCTCCCTGGCCCCCCGGGAGGAGCTGGAGGCCGCGGCTTATCTCCTCCAGTCCGGGGAGAACTACCAGGCTGCCTACACCACCTTCTATAGCCTCTATAACCGGAACCTGTTCCGCGACGACTGCCTGTCCATTATGACCGGCGCTTTTTATGACCCCAACGTCAAGCCCCAGAAGAACCGCTATGAGAAAAACTGCGCCGCCCTGCGCAAATACCCCTATCTCTTCCGCAGGGACTTCCCCGCCTTTGAGGACCTGCCCATCCGCTTTTACCCCTACGGCGACCGGGGCTATCTCCCCTTCTCCCCGGCGGAGGAGCGCTTTGACCCCTATGTGGATTTCAACCACCCGGTAATCAGCCGGAATTTCTTTCAGAATTTGGACAACCCCATCCTGGCAAAGGATGTTTACAGCCAGTATGAGCTGGAATATTTATACGACAATGTCCGCCCCAGCGAGGACATCGGCCGTGAGAACCATATCTACCTCCACTACGAGAGCTGGGAGACCTTCTGCGCCCATCTCCAGGTGCTGAATATCCGCCAGCTGCTGGACAAGAAAAAAATTATCTTCCTCTTTGGCGAGGAGCTGTCCCGCTACCCTATCGACTTTCAGGCCGAGTACGGCGTGGACTACAGCCAATACCCCGTCAAGCCCATCGGCGTGCAGGATGTCCACCGCCTCATCTGGCACACCCAGCTCTCCTCCGACAACGGCGGCGACTTCTTCAACGAGGTGTTTGACAACCACCCCAACCTGATCTGCCTGCCCTCCGTGATGATGGACAACTTGGAGGAAAGCATCCGGGAAGTGCGGGGGAGCTATGAAAAGGCGGATAAGGCACGTACTTCCGGCCAAACGCCCAGCTTTGATGTCCCCCTGGTCCACCAGTGTTATTGGAGCGGAGCCTGCTCTGATAAGGACATTTTTATCATGCTTTTTATGTTACAGGGCGGCTATATGGGCGGCCTGGACCACGCTGCCCGCATCGCACCAGCTCTGTTTTTCCAGCCTCACTTTGCCCACATCGACTTCGATATGACCCACGGCGAGCGGGACCGCACCGTTCTGCTGTGTAAGGAGTATGACAAAATCCGCAGTTCTCCGGTGTTCAAGGCCTTTAAGTATATCAAGACCTTCAGCCCCCTGCGCCGCTTCACCACCAGCGCCGCCGCCACCCTCCGCTGGCAGATCGAAAAGCGCAATCTTCTCAACACTGGAAGCGAGGAAAGAGGCGTTGCTACCGACCTGGCCCTGGACCGCTCCCTGAACCGCAGCTTTATGATCGACCCGGAGGACCGGCTCTATCAGGACAGCATTCTGGTCCGCTTTGAGGACGGCAAGACCAACCCGGAGGCCACCTTCCGCGCCCTGGCCGCCTTCCTGGACCTGCCCTACACCGAAAGCATGACCTACTGCTCATCACAAGGCGTCCACGACGTGGAGACCGCCGAGGGCAACGTGGTGGGCTTCGACACCGCCACCGTCTACCGCACCTACGACGACTACGCCACCGACGACGAGCGGGCCTTTATCGAGTTCTGCCTCCGGGACGCCTACCAGTTTTACGGCTACGACTTCCACTATTACGACGGCGGACCCGTGGACGAGGCGCGCATCGAAAAATGGGTGGAGGGCTTCACCAAGATCAACGAATACATCGCCCTCTCCTGGAAGAACAACGTGCTCTCCGACACCACGGTTTCCCCGGACGGCAACAAGCGGAAGCTCAACGAGGAGGAACAGGAAGAAGTTCTTGCCAAAATCAAGGAGAAACACGACAAGATACGCCTGAAGCTGGCCAAGCGCCTGATGGGCAGTCTCTATTTCGTCAACAAAAACGGCCAGCCTCTGCGGATGATGCCCCTGCTGAAACCGGACCCGGCTCTGTTAAAGGAACCCCTGTACCACTAGGAGGAATTATGGAAAAAGGAACGGTATATTTCTTCACCGGCCTGGCCGGAGCGGGCAAGACCACCATTGGCGGTCTGTTTTACCGCCGCCTCAAGGCCCGCAAGCCCAACGTGTTCTGTGTGGACGGCGACGCTATGGATGGCGTATTTGAGCGCACAGGCTACTCCACCGCCGCCCGCCTCAAGGACGCCAAGCCGGAATTCCGCCTGTGCTGGGCTCTGGCGGAGCAGGGCATCGACGTGGTGATGTGCTCCATCTCCATGTTCGACGAGATTCGGGACTGGAACCGGACCAATATCGACAACTACAAGGAAATCTACATCAAGGTCACCCGGGACACCCTCTACCGCCGGGACCAGAAGCAGCTGTACTCCTCCGGGGCCAAGGAGGTCGTAGGTGTGGACCTGCCCTGGGACGAGCCCAAGTGTCCGGACGTTGTGATCCAGAACGACGGCGAAGAGACCCCGGAGGAAATCGTAGCGCGGCTGGAGGCCCTGTTTGGGCTGAGTGAGCCAGCGGAAGCGGAAGAAACAGAGGATGGAAAATAATTGGAAGGGCCTGTGGGCCGGCCGCTCCGCCGACGGGGCCGTCCTGCACAGCGGAGACGCCAGGCAGATTTTTCTTGAGCTGAAGCGCAGCAACGGCTTCGACGTGGTGGAGGGCGGAATTCCCTACGAATCCCTGATGAATCAATATTGGGAGATGAAACAGCGCCTCTCCCGCCCCCTTCCGGAGGGGACAGCCCTCCAGAGCGTGTATGAGGTGGGCTGCGGCAGCGGGGCGAATCTCTTTTTGTTTGAGAACGACGGCCTGTGCACCGGAGGGATTGACTACTCCCCGAAGCTGGCATCATGCGCAAAACAAGTTTTGCGCACAGCGGATATCCGCTGTGATGAAGCCTCTCAGCTGCCGGAGTCGCCGCAGTATGACGCAGTGATATCGCTGGGTGTGTTCAGCTATTTTTTGGACGAAGCCTACGCTGAGATCGTACTGGAGAAAATGGCCAGTAAGGCAAGTTACGCCATTGGAATTTTGGATATTCCCGATGTAGCGAAACGGGAGGACTATTACGCCTACCGCAAGCGGCTGATCCCCGACTTTGAAACCCGCTATCAAGGTCTGCCCAGGCAGTTCTACAGCAAAAGCTTTTTTGAAACCTTTGCGCAAAAGCACAACATGGATGTGGAAATTTATCCCATGACCATGGAGAATTATTGGAACAGCAAATTTAACTTCGACTGCTATCTGTACAAGCGTTGAAGCCGCTGAGGAGCGGAGAAAGGGGAGCGCGCCATGGCACTGACCAGGCCCCAATTTGACATTCTGTCAGAAGCGATTTCGCCCTCCGGAGGGGAGGTCCGCTTCCACCCGGAAGCGGTTCAGGAGCTTGAACGGCTGGGCCTGCTCCGGGCGGGACAGGCCACCCCGGAGGGCATCCAGGCGATGGAGCCCTACCGGGCGCGGCGGGCGGTGTTTCTGGCGGCCGGCTTTGGCAGCCGCCTGGCGCCCATCACCTTCAACACACCCAAGCCTCTGGTCCGCGTCCATGGCCGGCGCATTGTGGACAGCCTCTTGGACGCCTGCCTTGCCGCCGGGCTGGAGGAGCTCTATCTTGTCCGGGGCTACCTGGCCGAGCAATTCGACCAGCTCCTCTACCGATACCCCACGCTCCGGTTTCTGGAAAACCCGGTGTTCAACGAGACGAACAACATCTCCTCCGCTGTCTGCGCCGGCGGGCTGCTCTCCAACGCCTATGTCCTGGAGGCGGACCTGGTGCTGCAAAATCCGGCCCTGATCCGCCCCTATCAGTACAGCTCCAACTTCCTGGCCTTTCAGACGCCCCGCACCGACGACTGGTGCTTCGAGGTGCGGGACGGCGTGATCACCGAGGAAAAAATCGGCGGGGAAAACTGCTGGCAGATGGTGGGCATCTCCTACTGGAGCGGGCCGGACGGCCAGCTGCTGGAGCGGGACCTGAAGGAAATTTACCAGCAGCCCGGCGGCCGGGAGCGGTATTGGGAGCAGGTCCCCCTGGTGTTCCGCAGGGAGAACTACCGGGTATCCGTCCGCCCCTGCCAACCGGGAGACGTTACAGAGATTGACACCCTGCGAGAATTAAAGGCCTTTGACAAAAGCTATGATATTGGCTGAAACAGGAGGGGAATCCCATGGAGATCAAGCGAAATATCCTGCTCAATCCCGGCCCCGCCACCACCACTGACACGGTGAAGCTGGCCCAGGCCGCACCGGATATCTGTCCCCGGGAAAAGGAATTTGCCGCCCTGATGGCGGGCCTGCGCCGGGACCTGGTGGATGTGGTTCACGGAGACCCGGAGGACCACACCGCCGTTTTGTTCTGCGGCTCCGGCACGCTGTGTATGGACGTCTGCCTCAATTCCCTTCTCCCAGAGGGGAAACAGGCCCTGATCGTCCGCAACGGCGCTTACAGCGCCCGAGCGGTGGAGATATGCCGGGCCTACCGCCTGCCTCACGTAGATCTGGACCTGCCCTATGACCGCCCAGCGGATTTAGACGCTGTGGAAGCGGCGCTGAAGGCCAATCCTGATATCGCGCTGGTCTACACCACACATAACGAGACCGGAACCGGCGTACTCAACCCCATTCGCGAGCTGGGCGAGCTGGCCCATCGGTATGGCGCGATATTCGTGGCGGACACCACCAGCACCTACGCTATGCGGCCCATCCATATGGCGGATGACAATCTGGATTTCTGCATGGCCTCCGCCCAGAAGGGCCTGATGGCTATGACCGGCCTGTCCTTTGTCATCGGCAGGCGGGCGCTGATCGAGGCCTCCAGGGACTACCCCCGCCGCTCCTACTACTGCAATCTCTGGCGGCAGTACGACTGCTTCGAGCGCACCGGCGAGATGGAATTCACCCCCCCGGTGCAGACCACCTACGCCGCCGTTCAGGCCATGAAGGAGTATTGGGCTGAGGGCGAGCAGGCTAAGTGGGCCCGCCACACCCAGGTGATGGAGGCTATCCATCAGGGGCTGGAGGACCTGGGCTTCCAGGAGCTGATCCGGCGGGAGCACCAGGCCGGGCTGGTGGCCGCCGTCCGCGTCCCGGACGACCCCAACTGGAGTTTTGAGGCCATCCACGACTACTGCTATCAGCGGGGCTTTACCATCTATCCCGGCAAGGTGGGCTCCGCCGGGACCTTCCGCCTGTGCGCCCTGGGGGCCATCAACGCGGAGGACATCCATGCATTTTTCACCGTATTCCGCCAGGCCCTGGACGCCTGCGGTGTTGCGGTCCCTGTGAGGTGTAAGCCATGAAAACCGTCTATACCTGCTTTTGCACCGAGGTCATCCATGAGGGACACCTGAATATCCTCCGGGAGGCGAAACAATACGGCAAGGTAATCGTGGGCGCTCTGTCGGACAAGGCCCTGATCCGATGCAGCCGCTTTCCCGCTATCCCGCAGGAGGAGCGCCTGCGCCTCTACCGCTCCCTGGACGGGGTGGACAGCGTGGTCATTCAGGACGATATCCGTTATGACGACGTGCTTTCCCTCATCCGCCCGGACTATGTGATCCACGGGGACAACTGGCAAACCGGGCCGGAGGCGGAGATTCGGGCCCGGCTTCTGCGCAGCCTGGAGGCGCTGGGCGGCCAGCTCATCGAGGTGCCCTACACCAGAAACGAGCGGGTCAGCCGGGCGGACCGCCAGCTGCGGGAAAAGCTGGCCATGCCGGAGTTCCGCCGCAGGCGGCTGCGCCAGCTTCTCACCCTGTGCCCGGTGGTCAAGGCAATCGAGGCCCACAGCGGCCTCACCGGCCTCATCGCGGAAAAGACGGTGATTGCCCAGGATGGCCGCCTGGACCAGTTCGACGCCATGTGGGTCAGCTCCCTGTGTGACTCCACCGCCAAGGGCAAGCCGGATATCGAGCTGGTGGACCTCTCCTCCCGCCTGCGCACCATAGACGATATCATGGAGGTCACCACCAAGCCCATCATTTTAGACGGCGACACCGGCGGCCTGGCGGAGCATTTTATGTATAACGTCCGCACGCTGGAGCGCATGGGCGTCTCTGCCGTCATCATCGAGGACAAAACGGGGCTGAAGAAAAACAGTCTGTTTGGAACGGAAGCGGCCCAGACCCAGGACAGCATCGAGGGCTTTTGCGCCAAGATATCTGCGGGCAAGCGGGCGTGCCTCACCGACGATTTTATGATTATCGCCCGGATCGAGAGCCTGATCCTGGAGCAGGGGATGGACGACGCCCTTGCCCGGGCGCGGGCCTATGTTCAGGCGGGCGCGGACGGGATTATGATCCACAGCCGGAAAAAGGACCCCGGCGAGGTTTTAGCGTTCTGCGACCGTTTCCGCCAGACGGACCCGGACACCCCGATCGTCGCTGTGCCCACCTCCTATCACGCCGTTACAGAGGAGGAGCTGGCCGCTCACGGGGTAAACATCGTGATCTACGCCAACCAGCTTACCCGCAGCGCCTTCCCCGCCATGCAGCGCACCGCGGAAGATATCCTGCGTTTTCACCGGGCCAAGGAGGTGGACGAGCGCCTGCTGCCCATCCGGGAGATCATTACCTTGATTGACGAGCTGTAGGGGAGGAGGTATATTATGGATATCCAGCGCTTTGCCGCGCTTCTGGGCGCAGACTTTTTCACCGGCGTACCCGACTCCCAGCTGAAAGCCCTGTGCGACTTTCTGATGGACCGCTATGGCGTCGACCCCGCCCACCATATCATCGCCGCCAATGAGGGCAACGCCGCGGCCCTGGCGGCGGGCTATCACCTGGCCACCGGAAAAACGCCGGTGGTCTATCTTCAGAACAGCGGTCTGGGGAATGTCATCAACCCGCTGGCCTCCCTGCTCAGCGACAAGGTCTACGACATTCCCTGCCTGTTTATCATCGGCTGGCGGGGGGAGCCGGGCATCCATGACGAGCCCCAGCACATCTTCCAGGGGGAGGCCACCCTCCCCCTGCTGGACACCCTGAAGGTCCCCTATTTTATCATTGACAGCTCCGTCTCTGAGGCGCAGCTCCTCGCCAGGCTGGAGGAGTTCCGGGGCCGTCAGGCGGCCCTTGTGGTCCGTAAGGGCGGCCTGGAGTACGACAAAAAGCCCGCCTATGCCAACCCCTTCCCCATGTCCCGGGAGGAGGCCATAGGGCGCATTCTCACCGCCGCGGGGGATGACTTTGTCATCTCCACCACCGGCAAGGCCAGCCGGGAGGTCTTTGAGCTGCGGGAGGGCCGCGGGGAGGGCCACGACCACGACTTTCTCACCGTGGGCTCCATGGGCCACAGCTCCTCCATTGCCCTGGGCATCGCCCTGCAAAAGCAGTCGCGGCGGGTCTGGTGCCTGGACGGCGACGGTGCGGCGCTGATGCACCTGGGGGCGATGGCGGTGATCGGGGCCACGCGGCCCCAAAACCTCATCCATGCCGTTCTCAACAATCAGGCCCATGAGTCTGTCGGGGGCCTTCCCACCGCCGCCGGGACGGTGGATATGCCCGCCGTGGCAAGGGCGTGCGGCTATCCGGAGGCCCTCTCCGTGGACGGCCCGGAGGGCCTGGAGGACGCCCTGGAGCGGGTGAAGCACAGCCGCCGGCTGACCTTCCTTGAGGTCAAATGCGCCCTGGGCGCCCGCAGGGATCTGGGCCGCCCCACCGCCTCCCCGCTGGAAAATAAGGCCGCCCTTATGGCGGCGCTGGAGGAATAACTATGCTCTGCGATCTGCACACCCACTCCACCGCCTCGGATGGACAGTATACCCCCACAGCGCTGGTCCGGCTGGCGGAGGAGCGGAAGCTGGAAGCGCTGGCCCTCACCGACCACGACACGGTGGACGGCCTGGAAGAGGCGATTCAGGCGGGAGCGCGGGCGGGGATCCGAGTCATCCGGGGGATCGAGCTCAGCGCCAAGGAGTTCCCCACGTTTCATATTCTGGGCTACGGCTTCGCCCCGGAGGCTCCGGCCCTGTCCGCCCTGTGCCGGGAGCTGAAGGAGGGCCGGGACCAGCGAGCCCCGCGGATCATCTCCTTTCTGGAGGAGCGGGGAGCGCGCATCTCCCTGTCCGAGGTGGAGGAGCTGGCGGGCGGCCAGATCGTGGGCCGGCCCCACTTCGCTCAGGTGCTGGTCCGGCACGGCTATGTTTCCAGCAACCGGGAGGCCTTCGACCGTTACCTGGACACGGAGGAATTCCAGCGCCGGGTGGAACGCCCCAAGCCGCTCGCGCAGGTGTGTGTAGAGACCATACGGGCTGCCGGGGGTAAAGTCTCCCTGGCTCACCCCTATCAAATCGGGGCTGGCAGCGAGACGCTGGAAGGTATCGTCCGGCATCTGGCCAACCACGGCCTGGATGCCATTGAGTGCTTCTATCCAAAGCACACCCCGGAACAGCGGGATTTTTATCTCAAGCTGGCGGAAAAGTACAGTCTCCATGTCACCGGAGGCAGCGACTTCCACGGAGAACAGGTCAAACCGGATGTTCAGCTGGCTGCCCTGGAGCTGGAAATAGACTGGCTGCTGGAATAGAACGCAGCCCCCCGCTTGGCCGGGGGGCTGGATATCAGGCCGTGGACGTCCTCCTGTGCGGCAAAAGGAAGCTTCACGACGCTTTCTCCACCTTCTGGGCCGCGGGCAGGACGGCGGTGATCCGGGTGCCCACGTCGGGGCGGGAGACCACCTCGAACCAGCCGCCGTGGTGCTCCACAATCCATTTGGCGATGGACAGCCCCAGGCCTGTCCCACCGGTTTTCCGGTCGCGGGATTGGTCAGTGCGATAGAAGCGCTCGAAGATGTGGGAGATGCCGTCGGGGGGGATGCCCATACCCTCATCCTGGACGGTGAGCCGGACGCAGTCCCCCGCCTGGATCACCCGGAGGTAGACCCGGCCCTCGGGGGGGCTGTATTTCAGGCTGTTGTCCATGAGGATGCGCAGCACCTGCTTCATCAGACCGGGGTCAGCATATATGCTGACGGGGTCCTCCCCCCAGCGGGGGAGGAAGGTTCGCTCAGGGTGGATCATCTCCTCCTCCCGAAGCACCTCGCCGGCCAGGTCGGTGAGGTCCAGGAGTTCCTTTTTCACCGGCTGGGAGTCGTTGTCCCCTCTGGCCAGGAAGAGCAGCTGCTCCACCAGCCGTTCCATCGAGGCGGCCTCCCCACGGATGGCGTCGATAGACTCCTGGAGGGCTTCCGGGTCGCTCTTGCCCCAGCGGTCCAGCAGAGCGGCGTAGCCCTGGATGACGGCGATGGGGGTGCGCAGCTCGTGGCTGGCGTCGGAGACAAAGCGCATCTGGGCGCTGTAGGCCTGGTTTACCCGGTCCATCAGCTCG
>JAAWEX010000024.1 GCA_022794495.1 Lawsonibacter sp.
AAGCAGTGATGATAGACCGGTCCCGCGCAACGGGGCTGCCGTGAACCGTGTCAGGCGGGGAACCGAGCAGCACTAAGCGGATGGCCCCGTGTGCCGCGGGGATACTGTTCTTGAGCCGGCTGTTCAGGTAACGGGTATGTCCCGCGCTTCAAAGGCCGGTGTGCGGTCTTGCTTCGCGCCGAAATTCTTTTTTTGGCTTCTACTTTAGGGGAAGGCTTTTGGAGGTGAGCAGACATGTACCAGGCGCTATATCGAAAATGGAGGCCCCGCACCTTCGACGACGTGGTGGGTCAGGAGCACATCACCGACACCCTGAAGCGCCAGGCGGCGGCCGGACGGCTGTCCCACGCCTACCTGTTCACCGGCACCCGGGGGACGGGCAAGACCACCTGCGCCAAAATTCTGGCCAGGGCGGTAAACTGCGAAAATCCCCAGGACGGCAACCCCTGCAATGCCTGTCCCGCCTGTCTGGGCATTGAGAACGGCTCCATCCTGGACGTGCTGGAGCTGGACGCCGCTTCCAACAACGGAGTGGACCAGGTCCGTGCTCTGCGGGACGAGGCGGTATATACCCCCGCCGCCGTCCGCAAGCGGGTGTACATCATTGACGAGGCCCACATGCTTACCTCCCAGGCCTGGAACGCCCTGCTGAAGATTCTGGAGGAGCCGCCTCCCCACCTGATGTTTATTCTGGCCACCACAGAGCCCCACAAGGTGCTGGCCACCATCCGCAGCCGCTGCCAGCAGTTTGCCTTCAAGCGCATCCCGGCTATGGGGATCGCCCAGCGGCTGGAGCATGTGGCGGAACAGGAGGGCATCCCGCTGACCAGAGAGGGAGCCGCCCTGCTGGCCCGGCTGGCCGACGGCGGCCTAAGGGATGCCCTGTCTCTGCTGGACCAGTGTGCCGGGAGCCAGTCCAGCCTGAACGAACAGGCAATTTTGGATGCCCTGGGCCTGGCAGGGAATGTGGAGACCGCCGCGCTGATGGAGCGGCTGGCAGATCGGGACACCGCCGCCGCCCTGGAGACGCTGGCCCGGCTGTATGCCAACGGCAAGGACGTGGGCTCCGTGCTGGGAGAGCTGTCCACCCTGGCCAGAGACCTGCTTCTGCGCAAGACCGCCCCCCGGGGCGGAGCCGCTCTGCTGGCCGGAGGGTATGACGAGGCCGCCATGCGCCGCCTGGGGGAGAAGCTGTCCTCCCAGCGGCTGATGCAGATGCTCACCTTGCTGCAATCGGCGGCGGCCAGCCTGTCTCGAAGCGCCAACCGGCGCACCGACACGGAGCTGTGTCTCATCCGCCTCAGCGACGAGGGGCTGGACGAATCCTTTGCCGGGCTGTCCGCCCGGATTGCCCGGCTGGAGGAGCGGCTGGCCCAGGGGGTTCCCGTGGCCCCCGTCCCGCAGACCTCTGTGGGACCCGCTCCCCGGGGCGGGTCAGCCTCCCAACCAACCAGCAGCCCGCCGAAGGCGGCGGCCCCCGCAGATGACGACCACCCCCCCTGGGAGGAGGAGCGGCCTCCTCTGCCTGAGGAGCCGCCGGAGGAGCCGGAGTACGTCTTCGATGAACCGTCGCCGGTTTCCGTAGAGGGCGGCCGCCGAGCCGCCCCGCCGCCTCCGACATCAAAACGGGGCGGGACAGAGCCCGCCCCCTACACCGCCACTGATGACAAAGCGGGAGTAACTGGCGGCGACAGCGCCTTCTGGCCTTCCTTTGCGGCGGGCCTGCGGGGAAAGGTGCCGCCCACAGTAATGCCCTACCTCAATAATCCGGCCAAGGTGACCGGAGCCTGGAAAAATGGCAAGCTTACCCTGTGGGTGGACAGCGAGTTTACCCGGTCTATGCTCAATAAGCCGGCGGTGCTGGACAAATTGGCTCAGGCGGCGGCTGCCGCTTTTGGCGGACAGCCCCAGGTCAGCGTGGCAGTGGGTACGCCTCCTCCGGTGGAGCCGTCGGGGACAGCGGCTCCACCGCCCGACGCTGCTGAGAAGGACCCCCTGGATGATCTGATGTCCTTCGGAGGACTGGATAATATTACCATACGATAAAAATGGCCCTGTAGGGCGCGACGACCTCGGCGCGCCGCTGTGGGGATACGGCGTGCCGGGTCGTCACGCCTTACACATCGGCCCAATTCGAGTCAGTAAAGGAGTTATTGTTATGGCAAAAGGTTACGGCCGGGGGATGCCCGGCATGGGCGGCGGCATGAATATGAACATGATTAAGCAGGCCCAGAAGATGCAGCAGGACATGATGCGCATGCAGCAGGAGCTCCAGGAAAAGGAGTACCAGGCCGCCTCTGGGGGCGGGGTGGTGTCTGCCACCGTCAACGGCAAGCACGAGCTGAGAAATCTGGTGATCGACCCCGAGGCGGTGGACCCGGACGATGTGGAGATGCTCCAGGACATGATTGTGGCCGCTGTGAACGAGGCCATGCGCGCTGCCGATGCTGACGCCGCCAACACCATGCAGTCTATCACCGGAGGCCTGGGCCTGGGTGGGCTGGGACTCTGATTTTTGCACTCTTTTTGGGCGGCCGCAGGCCGCCCATACTATTTTTACAGGAGGAGCTTACTATGCTGACCTATGACAGAAAACAGTATAACAAGGTCAAGGAGAAGCTGCTTTGGATGGGGGAGCACTGCCCGGAGCTGATGCAGCTGGACCTGCCGGTGGACCGGGACGCGGTGGCCGCTCTGGAGCGGGGGCAGGGGATCGCCCTGCCCGGGGATTACAAGGCCGTCATCACCCATGTGGCCGCCGGGGGCCTTCTCCCCGCCTTTCTGGAGCAGCGGCACTGGAGAAATCTGTGGCTCAGCGGCAAAAATATCCAACTGGGCCAGCCCTATCCCCCAGCGGAGCAGATCGAGCCCGGCGGGCGGCAGTCGGTGCCTGTGGAGAACCCGGACAAGCTGCCGGGACAGTTCCTGCTTATGGGGGACGGCAAGCTGGGCTGGTCTCTGATCACCGCCGGGCCCTGCGCCGGAGAGGTGTGGACCATCGGGGAGTTCGGGGCGGTCCGGGTCCCGGGGTGTACCTTTACCCAGTGGCTGGAGCTGGTGCTGGACGGCACGCTGCCGGAGTATATCCGCTATTGCTTCACCGGGATGGGCGGGCCCGCGCCGGTGATGAAGGTCCTGCTGGACCTGCTGTCCATCGGCCCCATCTGGAAGGAGGAGCCCGCCAAAAAGTGCCAGCGCTGGCTGGATCGGAACCGCAGGCCCATCCCCAAGGGGGGCGAGCTTCCCGAAGAGGAGCCGGAGGACGGGTTTGTCTATGTGGGCCCCAGCCCGGATGTGTGGGCCGGGTGGGTGAAAAACCGGCTGGAGGGCGCCCTGCGCCCCCTGCCCCAGGAGCAGAGTGCGGCCCTGAAAAAGCTGCGGGCGGCCCAGGCCTCCCCCCGGTGGAAGTGGGGCAGGCCCCGGCCGGGGGTGGACAAAAATCTTCCCCGGACGCTGCGGGAGACCCTGGGGGAGGAGATGGACCGGGTCTATTGGGAGGACCCGAAGGAGATGCGCCTGCTGGGCCGTCTGGTCCGGGAGTACGACACCCTGGATCGGAGCGCCCTGTCCGACCACGAGCGGTTTCTGCTCAAAACAGCCGAGGAGCTGCGGGGGAAGAAGTTCCAGGCCCGGGGTGTGGGCATCCGGGACCTGTCCTTTGTGGAGGGCCTCACCAGCCTGCGGGGGCTGGACCTGTGGGACAACGACATCGAGGACCTGACCCCTCTGGCCTCGCTGACGGGGCTGAAGGAGCTGTCCGTCCCCTTTAACCTGATCTCCGACCTGTCCCCTCTGGCGGGGCTGAGCGGGCTGGCCAAGCTCCGGGTCACCGGCAACAAAATCACCAGCCTGGAGCCCCTGCGGGGGATGACCAGCCTGCACGACCTGGACCTGCGGGGCAACCGGCTGGAGCCGGGGGCGCTGGCCTGCCTGCGCAAGTGCAAGCGGCTGGGGATGGTGGATCTGAGCTATACCGGCCTGGGGGACATCAGCGGCCTGGAGTTCTGCCGGGCCCATATCCTGGAGCTGTACGGGAACCCGGACCTTACCGGGGTGGAGGTGATCTCCACCATGAAGCGGCTGTGCTGCCTGTACATTGATACAGAGGTGGCCCACCGGTATGACATCCAGGCCCTGGCCCCTCAGTTCATCGAATACGGCGAGCTGGGCGGGATATCCATGTACACCTGGCCGGAGAAGTACTATAATTAGGAAAGTTCCTTTGATTCCCCAGGGAAATTAAGAAGTTCTTAATATTTTTCCACTTGGGATTTAAATTGTCTGTGTTATGCTATGACCAGAAATACACAGGGGGGAGCGTAAAATGTACACCATCCTGATCTGCGACGACGATAGAGATATTGTGTCCGCGCTGGATATCTACCTCACCAGCGAGGGCTACCAGACTGTTAAGGCCTATAACGGCAAAGAGGCGGTCCGGGCGGCGGAGACCCACGAGATTCATCTGATCCTCATGGATATCATGATGCCTGAGCTGGACGGCATCCGGGCCACCGCCAAGCTGCGGGAGGGGAGCAATGTGCCCATTATCCTGCTTACCGCCAAGAGCGAGGACACAGATAAGATCCTGGGGCTGAATATCGGGGCGGACGACTATATCACAAAGCCCTTCAATCCCCTGGAGGTCATCGCCCGGGTGAAATCCCAGCTGCGGCGGTACACCGCCCTGGGCGGGGCGGAGAAGGGGACCGGGCTGATTACCGCCGGGCCCATCGCCATGGACGACAGCGCCAAGGTGGTCACGGTGGACGGGGAGCCCATCTCCCTCACGCCCATCGAGTATAACATTCTCAAGCTGCTGCTCTCTCATCCGGGACAGGTGTTCTCCTCGGCTCAGATCTATGAGCAGGTGTGGAACGACCCGGCCTACGGCTCGGAGAACATGGTGGCCGTCCATATCCGCCACCTGCGGGAGAAAATCGAGATTAACCCCGCCGAACCCCGGTATCTCAAGGTGGTTTGGGGGCTGGGCTATAAGATCGAGAAGGGAGCTTAGCTGTGAAAAAGCTGCAAAGCAGCGCCGCCGCCAAGGCGTGCGCCATCCTCCTGTTGCTGATCTCCGCCTTTGGAGCGGCGATGTTCGGCGTGCGGGCAGTGCTGGCATTTCAGTACGTGACGGAAGAGAGCTGGCAGAGCAGCGCCGGGTACTACGACGCGTTGGAGCGCCGCCGGCAGGAGCTGAAAAAGGGGATTGATCTGTCCTACCAGGTGGATGAACTGACGTGGCAGATTGAGACGGGCGCCGCCGGGCCCCTGGCCTACGCCGATTTAGAGGTCTTTCAGGAGCAGGCGGCCCAGGTGAAGGAGCATTTTGCCCGGAATAACACCTGGTTCCGCTTCCGGGTGGTGAGCTCTGACGGAACGGAGGTGCTGAGCACAAACCTGAAGGAGGGCGAGGCCCTGTCGAAGGTGGTGCGGGAGGTGCAGTACTACTCCTTTGAGCCCCAGGCGCAGGTGGAGAACGGGGGGCCCTATGATGACGGCAATGGAGACGCCTCTTCCAAGGCTGACGGGGAAAAAGGGGCGGGTGCGGCGCAGGGAGGAGACGTTCCGCAGGACAAGGTTTGGGAGTGGCTGGGCCTGCCCGCCCGCCTGGTGCTGGAATACGGCGTGCCGGAGGAGGTGTCGCTGTCTGTCCAGGATGAGTTTTATCACATCTGGCGGACCTGGGAGCTGGAGCGGACCGCCTTCCATGAGTATCTCACCGGCTTTGTCTGTATGGGGGCCCTGGCCCTGGCGGCGCTGATCTGGGTGCTCTGGACCTCCGGCCATAAGAGCGGAGAGGACGGGATTGTCCTCACCTGGCAGGAGAAAGTATTTTTCGATGTGTATGCGGCTGTCCTGGCCGCCGCCGGGGTGTTCCTCCTGGCCGCCGCGATATGGGCTGTGGAGCAGGTGTACTGGGTCCATAACAATGTGTGGAACCTGATGTCGGAGGACTTTGAATTTTACGCCGGCCTGGGCGTTATGGGGGCGGCAGGACTTCTGACCGGGACCGCCGCTGCCGGCACCCTTCTGCTGCGCACGCTGACGGTGCGGGTGAAGGCCGGGGTGCTGGCCAAAACCACCCTGCTTTGCAGGGTGGCCGCATGGATGGCAAGAACCATCCATGACTTTGTTCGCTTCCTGCCCTTCACCTGGAAGGTGGTGCTGGGCTTTGGAGTCTACGTGGTGTTGACCTTCTGGCTGACCATGCGGGGACGGTATGACGGCTTTTTTATCATGATCGATTTCTTTTTGCAGCTGGTTCTGCTGCTGTTTCTGGCCTGGTGGGCCTACGGCTACTACCGTCTGCGCCGGGGCACCAAGACCATCGCCGGCGGCGACCTTGAGTATCAGATCGACACCAAGCGAATGCCCTATGACCTGCGCCTCCAGGCGGAGGATCTGAACAACATTTCGGTGGGCCTGGCCGGGGCGGTGGACGAGAAGATGAAAAGTGAGCGCTTTAAGGCGGAGCTGATTACCAATGTGTCCCACGACCTGAAAACTCCGCTGACCTCCATTATAAATTATGTAAATCTTTTGAAGTCCACCGGCCAGTCCGACCCTAAGGCGGTGGAGTATATCGAGGTGCTGGACCGGAAATCTCAGCGGCTGAAAAAGCTCACCGAGGACCTGGTGGAGGCCTCTAAGGCCTCCACAGGGGCGCTGTCGGTGGTCCGGGAGAAGATTGGAATGGGCCAGCTCATCGACCAGGCCATGGGGGAGTGGGAGGAGAAGCTCACCGACCGAAAGCTCACCCTGGTGACCACCCTGCCCGAGGGGGAGACCTGGGTGTATGCCGACGGCCGCCATCTGTGGCGGGTGCTGGACAACCTGCTGTCTAACTGTGCCAAGTATGCCATGGAGGGCACCAGGGTCTACCTGGACCTGGAGCGGGGGAAGGGCCAGGTGGTCCTGCTGGTGAAGAATATTTCCCGGGAACCCCTGAATGTTCCGGCGGAGCGGCTGATGGAGCGGTTTGTCCGGGGGGAGGAGTCCCGGTCCACCGAGGGCTCCGGCCTGGGGCTGTCCATCGCCCGGTCCCTCACCGAGCTCCAGGGGGGCTCCTTCGACCTGGCCGTGGATGGCGACCTGTTTAAGGCCATCGTCACGCTGCCCCAGGCGACGTAGCACGCGGCCTATTGCGGCCCCAATCTGTGAAAACTGCCGCCCATCCCGGAGGGGATGGGCGGATTTTCTCTGTCCAGAAAAATTATTAAAAACCTATATGCTTTTTTTAGAAATTGTGGTATGATGATAAATACCACCCGTATGTAGTGGATTTTAGTCAAAAGGAGGAGGAGGGCCGTGAAGCGGAGCGGTAAAATTTTAGGGCTGGTCCTGGCGTCGGCGCTGCTGCTCAGCGGCTGTCTGTTCCGCCCTCCTGACGACCTGTACCGCCAGCCGGAGAAGTCGGCGGGCTATGAGAAGCTGAACGAGGCCATCCGGACGGTGCGCAACGGCCTGGAGACAGAGTTCAGCACGCGGGTAGAGGACGTGACCATCATGGCGGGGGACAACACCGCCAATATCCAGCTCCAGGACATGGACGGAGACGGCCAGCGGGAGAGCGCGGTGACCTTCTTCCGGGTGCCGGGCATCGAGAAGCCCATTAAAATTTACATTTTCACCCAGATTGGGGAGGAGTATGTGGTCACAGGCGTGGTGGAGGGCGAGGGCAACGCAGTCTATGCCATCGACTACGCCCAGGTCAACGGCGAGGGCCGAAAGGAGATCGCTGTCAACTGGCAGATCAGCTCTGGAGCCTACCAGCTGGGGGTGTATACCCTGGACGACATCGACCTGCCCGGGCAGGCCGGGAATGAGGAGGCGGTGCTGGAAGCCAGCCGGAGCCTGGTTCGTGCCGACCTGGTGGCCACAGAGCGGCTGCTGACCCGGTGCAGCGTAGCGACTGATGGGTCCAGCGGCTGCCGCCTGCTGGACCTGGACCGGGATACCCGCACCGAGGTTCTGGTTACCCGGGTGGACGCCAACGGCCTGAGCGGTCAGGTAGAGGTTTACGGCTGGAAGGACGGGGGGCTCATCTCGCTGGCTTTGACCGATCTGTCCACCGGAATTGCTGCCATGAACCGGGTGCGCACAAACTACCTGGCCGGAGAGTATAACCAGCCCGCCCTCTATGTCACCAGCACGCTGGCGGACGGAAGCAGAGTGATTGATGTAGTGGCCTTTGTGGAGGGCGAGCTGAAAAATGTTGCTCTGAACAGCCAGGGAGTCAGCCAGGAGGTCATCCAGGGCTACACCGAGGTTAACCCCACCGACATCAACCGCGACGGCGTGATGGAGCTGCCCGCGCCCAATCTGCTGCAGACCTATGGGGAGAGCGGCTCCAGCAACTTCTGGCTGATTGACTGGGCCCAGTACGACACGCTGGGCCACCGCAACCATGTGCTGACTACCTACCACAATGTAAACGACGGCTGGTATCTGGAGATTCCTGAGAGCTGGCGGGATCAGATCACCCTCTCCCGCAACGACCAGGTTACCGGGCGGCGGGAGGTAATCTTCTCCCACTGGCGTGGGGAGGCGCAGGAGCCGCAGGCCTTTCTCAGCATCTACCGCCTGTCCAGCGGCAGGAATTTGGACGACGGGGAGGACGGATGGATCGTTCTCAGAGAAGAGGAAAATGTGACGTATGCCGCCCGCTTCCACACGGGGGGCTGGAACTGCGGCCTGGATGAGATGGATCTGCTGGAGCGGTTCAGCACCATCCAGGCCAGCTGGTATTATAACTGACCCCGGCGGGGCAGGGAGGGACGTGCCATGAGAAAAGTCTTGGTCCTGGAGGACGAGGAAAATATCCGCAGCTTTGTGGTAATCAACCTGAAGCGGGCGGGCTATCAGACGGTAGAGGCGGGCACCGGCGAGGAGGCCCTGGAGGCCGTGCGGAATAATTCGGATATCAAGGTGGCGTTGCTGGATATTATGCTGCCCGGCATCGACGGATTTGAGGTCTGCCGCCGCCTGCGGGCTATGGACAACAAGATTGGCATCATCATGCTCACTGCCCGCACCCAGGAGATGGATAAGGTCACCGGCCTGATGACAGGGGCCGACGACTATGTGACCAAGCCCTTTTCTCCCGCTGAGCTCACCGCCCGGGTGGACGCCCTCTTCCGCCGCACCGGCGGGGACGAGGCCCCCCTCTCCCCCGACGAGATCAGCGACCCGCCCTTTTTGCTCAACACCCGCAACCGCACCTTGGAAAAAAACGGCCAGCGGGTCAAGCTCACCCAGGTGGAATACTCCATCGTCAAGCTGTTTATGGAAAACCCCGGCAAGGCCCTGTCCCGAGAGGAGATTTTGGATACCGTCTGGGGCAAGGACTACTTCGGCGAGCTGAAAATCGTGGACGTGAACATCCGCCGGCTGCGCATTAAGATTGAGGACAACGCCCAGAAGCCCACCTTTGTCAATACTGTGTGGGGCTACGGGTATAAGTGGGGGAGCTGAAGCTGATGCAGGGGCGGATATGATCCGCCCGCTGCGCAGCGGTGATATTCCGGGAGGATGATATCCGCCCCTATACAGGGCAAGAGGAGGTGAGCCGCAGTGGCCAAACCCACAAGATTGCAGGACCAGGTGAAGATCCGGGGCATCCGGAGGCGGTGGCTGCTGAACAGCGTAGCGGTGATTCTGCTGATTCTGGCCCTGGCAGTGGGCGCCTTTGCCGCCATGCTGTGGAGCTACTACTACAGCGGAACCGAGGGTGATCTGACCCAAAAGGCCACCTCTACGGCCAACGGCTTTCGGATGTATACCCGCTCCGACTACCGGGTTGCCGCCCAGCAGACGGTGAACAGCTACGAGGACAAGAGCCGGCTGGAGCTGCAATTTTTAGACACCGCCGGAGCGGTGCTCTACTCCGGCAACGACCTGACCGCCGGCTCCACCCCCAGCACCCCAGAGATTCAGCAGGCCATGAGCGAACAGAGCGCCAAGGCCTGGTGGGGCCGGGACCCGGACACCGGGGAGCGCATCCTGGCCGCCTCCAGCCCGGTGATTTATCAGGGAGAGGTGGTTGGAGTGATCCGCTATGTCACCTCTCTGTCCAGCATCGACCGGCAGTTTATCTTTTCCATGACGGTGATTGCCGCCATCGCCCTGGCCATCTTTGCCCTGGTTTACTTCTCCAACCTGTATTTTGTCCGCTCCATTGTAGAGCCCCTGGCGGGAATCACTGAGATTGCCCGGGTCATTGCCGGGGGCAGCTACGGGGTGCAGATTGAAAAGAAATACGATGATGAGATCGGTGAGCTTACCGACGCCATCAATGATATGTCCCTTAAGCTGAAACGGTCAGAGAAGACCCAGAGCGAGTTTATCTCCTCGGTCTCCCATGAGCTGCGCACCCCCCTCACCGCCATCACCGGCTGGGCCGAGACCATCCAGAACGGCGAGGCCCGCTCCGCCGCCGACATCCGGAAGGGGATGGGGATTATCGTATCTGAGTCCAAACGGCTGGGCAACATGGTGGAGGAGCTGCTGGAGTTTTCCCGCATTGAGGACGGCCGGTTCACCCTGTCGGTGGAGCCCATGGACCTGAAGGAGGAGCTGGAGGACGCGGTATATACCTATACAGAGTTCTTCCGCAAGGAGGGCATCACCCTGCAATATACCGACGGACCGGAGGAGACGCTCCCCATCTCCGGCGACCCGGAGCGGCTGCGCCAAGTGTTCTGCAACCTGCTGGACAACGCCGCCAAGCACGGCGGAGCCGGAAAATGCATCCATGTTACCCTGTTTAAAGAGGGCGCGGAGGCGGTGATCCGCATCCGGGACTATGGCCCCGGCGCGCCGGAGGAGGAGCTGCCCTTCCTGAAGAACAAATTTTACAAGGGCAGCTCCAAGGCCCGGGGCTCGGGAATCGGCCTGGCGGTGTGCGAGGAGATCGTCACCCGCCACGAGGGCAGGCTGAGCGTGGGCAATGCGGAGGGCGGAGGCTTTCTGGTTACCATCTGGCTGCCCCTTGAGAGCTAAACACAAAAAGGAGAACTCAAATGTCCAAGCAAACTTGTGATTGTCCCAAATTTAAGACCATGTGCGGCGGACAGGCCCTCATCGAGGGCATTATGATGCGCGGCCCGCAAAAGCAGGCCGTGGTGGTCCGCAGGCCGGACGGCGAGCTGGAGATACAGGAGAAGGAACTGAAATTTATCAAGGATAAATACCCCGTCCTGGGCTGGCCCCTGATTCGGGGCGTGGTCAACTTTTGCGACTCTATGTATAACGGCGTTACCGCACTGATGTACTCCGCCGAATTTTTCCCCGAGGATGGAGAGGAGGAAGAGGAGCCCTCTAAGCTGGAGCGCTGGCTGAACGACCGGCTGGGCAGCGAGAAATTTACCGCTTTGATCACCACCCTGGCTGTCATACTGGGAATTGGCATGTCGATTGGGCTGTTTTTCCTGCTGCCCACTCTGCTGGGAGGGGTGATTAACGTCGTCTTTCCAGGCAATATGCTGGCCCGGAACCTGGCGGAGAGCTTTTTAAAACTCCTGATTTTTGTGGCCTATTTGGCACTGTGCTCCCGGATGGGAGAGATGAAGCGGGTTTTCTCCTACCACGGGGCGGAGCACAAGACTATTTTCTGTTACGAGGCCGGCCTGCCCCTCACGGTGGAGAATGTCCGCATTCAGCCAAGGCACCACCCCAGATGCGGGACAAGCTTTCTGTTTATGGTGATTGCAATCTCTATCATTGTGTCCACAGTGGTTTTTGCCATCTGGCCGGTGTATCACCCCATTCTGCGCTTCCTGGCCCATCTGGCCATGCTGCCCCTGATCGTGGGGATCAGCTATGAGATCAACCGCTGGGCCGGCCGCCACGACGGGCCGCTGACCCGTATCTTCATCGCGCCGGGACTGTGGCTGCAAAACTTTACTACCTTTGAACCGGACGACTCCATGATCGAGGTGGGCATCAGGGCGCTGGAACTGGTATTGCCGGAGGAGAAGGGCGCGGACGCATGGTAAAAGGAGACGGGAACAATGGGGAGCTTAAACCTGTTTGGAAAGCAGAAAAATCAGCAGTCCGCCCCCACGCTGATGGAGGACATCCTCAAGGCTGCGGAGCGGTATTGAAAGATATGGAGAATCAAGCGGGAAGGTGATTTGATGGCGACCACCTACAACAATCTATTTCTGGACGCCCGGGCGAAGCTGAGGAAGGCAGGGGTAGAGTCCGCCCAGTTGGAGGCCAGGGAGATCATCTGCTATGCCGCAGACAAAAGCCGGGAGCAGTTCTATCGGGACATGTCCCTCTATGCCACCGGGGCGATGGAGCAGCGGGTGGAGGAGCTGGTTCAGCGGAGGCTGGCGGGAGAGCCGGTGGCCTACATCATCGGGGAGTGGGAGTTCTACGGCCTGTCCCTGGACATCTCCCGGGATGTGCTGATTCCCCGGATGGACACCGAGCTGCTGGCCGAGCGGGGGATTATTAAGGCCCGGGAGTCGGGCGGAGGAGCGCGGGTGCTGGACCTGTGCGCCGGCAGCGGCTGCGTGGGCCTGGCCGTGGCCGCCAACGCCCCTGAGTGCCGGGTGGTGCTGGGGGAGCTGTCAGAGGGCGCCCTGCGGGTTTGCAAGCAGAACGTCCGCCGCAACGAGCTCAACGCCCGGGTCACCTGTCTGTCGGTGAACGCACTGGAGAACCCCAGCGCCGCGCTGTGGGATTTTGACGCCATTGTGTGCAATCCGCCCTACATCCCCGCCGGAGATATCGCCGGGCTGGACGTGTCTGTGCGGGACTATGAGCCCCGCATGGCCCTGGACGGCGGGCTGGACGGCCTGGATTTCTACCGGGCCATCGCCGCCAGGTGGAAATCTGCCCTGCGGCTGGGCGGCACGCTCATTTTTGAGGTGGGCATGGGCCAGGCGGGCGCAGTGGAGGAGATCATGGCAGAAAACAGCTACGAGGATATTAAAATTTACCCCGACACCCAGGGCATCTGGCGGGTGGTCGAGGGGACGATCAATAACTGAGCTGGAGGAGTACACAGTGGGAAGTTTTGTGAAGCGGAGAGCGTTTATTCCCGTGGCCGAGGCTCCGGCGGAGATGCCGGAGGGCATTGAAGCCAGATATTATACCCACAAATATGGTAAATTTAAAGAGATTACCCAGGACAACGTGAAACGGATCATGAAGAATCTGCGCAGCGGGAGATGGGAGAGTATTTTCCTGTCAGAAGAGGCTGACGAGGAAGGCGACTATATGCAGCTGGAGAGCGGCGGCGGCTTATATGCCCTGCAATATGTCAAGGATTTGGGGCAGGTATGGTGGTCTACCTACGATTCGGATTACCTGGATACATATGAGGAGACCGACATCGACTGTTCCGACGGCCAGTCCATTGTCTTTCGTGAGTTTACCACCGCCGACAAGGAGGCGGTGATGACCGCTATTGAGTACTTCATCCGCACCGGCAGGCTGTGGGACGGCATCCCTTGGATGAAGTGCTGGCAGGAATGGGTGGAGTAGAAAAGTCCGTTTTAAAGGACACACAAAAGAGTAATATCAGGGACAGTAAGAGGCCGGCGGAGCGAGCCGCCGGCGGGAAAGGATGATTTGCATGGCACAGAAGAAACCCATGATCGAGTCGGCGGCGCCGGCTTCCGATAAGAAGAAGGCCCTGGAGACCGCCATGGCCCAGATTGAGCGGACCTACGGCAAGGGCTCTATCATGCGCCTGGGGGAGAACACCGGCGTGGTGGTGGATTCCATCCCGACGGGCTCTCTGTCCCTGGATATCGCCCTGGGCATCGGCGGCGTGCCCAAGGGCCGGATTATAGAGGTCTACGGCCCCGAGTCCTCCGGTAAAACCACGCTGGCCCTGCACATTGTGGCAGAGGCCCAGAAGCGGGGAGGCGAGGTGGCCTTTATCGACGCCGAGCATGCCCTGGACCCCAGCTACGCCCGTGCCCTTGGCGTGGACATTGACTCCATGCTCATCTCCCAGCCCGACACCGGCGAGCAGGGGCTGGAGATCTGCGAGGCCCTGGTCCGGTCCGGCGCGCTGGACGTGGTAGTGGTGGACTCGGTGGCGGCGCTGACCCCCCGGGCCGAGATTGAGGGCGACATGGGCGACAGCCACGTGGGCCTGCTGGCCCGGCTGATGAGCCAGGCTCTGCGGAAGCTGGCCGGCTCCATCGCGAAGACGAACTGTATCGTCATTTTCATCAACCAGCTTCGAGAGAAGGTGGGCGTGATGTACGGAAACCCGGAGGTCACCACCGGCGGCCGGGCGTTGAAATTTTATGCCTCTGTCCGCATCGACGTGCGCCGGGTGGAGGCCATTAAAAACGGCACTGAGCTGATCGGCAACCGGACGCGGGCCAAAATTGTCAAAAATAAGGTGGCCCCTCCCTTCCGGGAGGCGGAGTTCGATATCCTCTACGGCGAGGGTATCTCCAAGTGGGGTGAGATGGTGGACCTGGCCGTCAAGCTGGATATCATCCAGAAGTCGGGCTCCTGGTTCTCTATGGGTGAGACCCGCATCGGTCAGGGCCGGGATGCCGCCAAGCAGTTTCTGCGGGACAATCCCGAGGCGGCGGCCGAGGTGGAGGCCCAGGTCCGGGCCAACGCCTTCAAGCTGATGAGCAAGCAGTCCCAGGCGGCCGCCAAGGCCGCCGGCCGGGCGGTGGACGTCTCCGCCGACGACTTCGACGACGGCGCTCCGGCGGACGAGGCGTAAATGGTTATTGAGGAATTAAA